>SLBE01000213.1 GCA_007126465.1 Syntrophomonadaceae bacterium
CATCGATGACCTCCCGAGTGCGAACCGCGAAGTCCTGTCGGCGCTGCGGCGTCACCTGTTCAGCGGTCCTGCCCTCAGGGTTCTGATAGGCGACGAGGTTGATCGCGATGTCCATCGCCTCAGGACGCATGTTGAGATCGAGCAGTTCGCCCTCGTCGTTCAGGCCGCGCAGGACCGGGATCTCGTGAGCGAGGAACCCGAAGCCATCGAGTTCCTGGTCGGTCCATGGCATGAACAGCTGCCCCGGGACAGGCTGCGGCGGCGCGGCCGGTGCATGATCGGGCGGCGCCTCCTGCTCACGCCGTTCCGTGATGACGATGCCGCCCGTCCCTGGGTCTTCGACCAGCTCCAAGCGCTCGGCCTGGCGCTCCACCTTGTCGTGTTCACCGAAGAGCAGCAACACCACGGTTCGGTTCAACAACGCCCAGATGAGGCGCCGGCCTTTCCGGCCCCCGACATCGGTGATGAAGCGCTTCTCCCCCTTGACCGCCTGCATGCCGTGGGTCTGCAGCGTCGGGTTTCCGAAGGGCTGTCGTGAGAGTTCCGTCACGGTCTCCCACAGCTCAGCGAGGTAGCGAGGATCCTGCTTCTGGAAGTCCCGGACACAGCCGAGGAACCGGTCGGTCTGTACGAAGGCGTAACTGGTCATCGCAGGTCCCCGTAGATACTCGGATAGACCGCCAAGAGATCGGGCCAGCGGTCCTGCTCGTCGTAGCGGAAGCGTTGCACCGTGTAGCCGAGATCCTCCAGGCACGTGACCGCATCCTCGTCGGCCCGCTTCTGGTCAGCCTGGTCATGGTGCGGACCGTCGATGAACACCGCGTGGTAGTCCGGCCCGTAGAGGAAGTCTGGACGCGTCTGGCACGCGTCGATCATCTTCTGGGCGGTGGAGGGAAGCGTGAGGTCGTGCTCCTCCAGCAGGTCCAGCCAGTCTCGCTCCAGCTGGGAATCGCAGAGCCGACGCAGGGTCTGCAGGTGCGCCGAGCGGCTGTCAATGCCCCCGCTGGACGCGACGCGGGAGCCGGCCAGCGCCGTGAGGAGACCGACGACGAGGTGGCGGTCGAGTAGCCCGTGCTCCCGTTGGTTCGCATAGGACAGCAGACACTCGTAGCAGGCCGCTTCACAGGGCTCCCGGCCACCAGCCGAAGTGACCAGATCGGTTCCGTCGGAGCCGAAGTGGCAGATCTCGAGCGCCGCTGCCGCAGCGGCAGCCAGCGCGTCCGGTTCGGCGACCAGACGACGCAGCACGCCGGCACCGCCCTCGCTGGCCTCGTACAGCAGGATCGCCCGTCGGTCGTCCTCGGTGGGCAGCGGCTCCGCGGCCAGCTCGCCGTCCTCGAGCTGGAAGGCCGCCTGGATGCCCTGCTTCAGCGCCGCCATCAACGTCGCCTGCTCCGTGGCCGGCATGACCTCGACCGGCTCGATCAGCAGGCAGTTGCGCTGGTCGGTGACGAAGGGGATCACCCGCTGGGCTCGGTTCGCCTTCGCTGAGGGCAGCGGGTCCGCATCCGCGTCCTCGAGCTGGTTCTCCGAAAGCCAGGTCCCCCGCTCGACGTCTAACACGTAGCCGTGCTTGCCCTTGACCGTCCGGCGGCGCCAGCCGAGGTTGATCCGGGTGATCGTGGCCGCATCACCGTAGGTCAGCTCCAACAGCGGCTGGTCATCCTGCCTGCGCACCGTCGCGGTCGACGCACCCCGACGTTCGCCGTACTCGACGAACCGCACACCGGTGCGCAGCTCGAAGCCTGACCGTTGCCGCTCCTCCTCGTCGGAGTTGATCCGCTCCCGCCGACGGGTGACGACGTTCTGCATCCTGAACAGGTTGCTCAACGGTTGACCGAGCTCCTCGGAGCAGCGCTCACACACGTCGGCACCGTTGCGGCCGTCGTAGGGGTGGAGGTACCCGCAGGCGGAGCACTGCTTGGCCGACTCCAGCGGGACACGCCCGTCATCGGTCAGCTCCCCCGCGGGCAACGACACCTGCGAGATCTGGTAGCGCGCGCCCTCGTGGTAGATCAGCGCCCCTGGCCCGAACTCCGAGATGGCGAGGAAGCGGGGACGCTGCAGGTACTCGTCCCGGCCGCGACGGCCCGGCACGAACGCGGACAGTGGGAGCCGCGGGAAGCTGTAGCCGGGAAGGAACCCCTCGGAGGCCAGATAGCGGTAGGGGTAGAAGTCCGATTGCCTGGTGCTGTCACCGGCTTCCAGGATCCTCAGCTGCGCGGCTGCCTGCCCGTGGAGCCGTTGGGCGCGCTTCTTGTCCTCCGCCGGGGTCGCCGGGCTGACGATGCGGGCGTGCTGGTCGTTGAGTTGCTGCAGTGCCGTGCGGTACAGCTGCCGCCACCGGTCACAGGCACCGTCGAAGCGTCGGACGGCCTGGTCGAGCCGGTCGTCCAGCCAGGATGCCGAGTACCACTGAGTCGCCTGCAGGTCGGCTTCGATCGTGGCGAGGATCGTGTGCGCCCGGATGCGAGCACGCTCCAGCGCAGCCCGCGAGGAGATCGCTGCGACGACGTCGTCAGCGAGCGGGAACCCCTCGCCGTCGAGATCGAGCAGGTCACGCATGGAGCCGCCGAGCTGCAGTCCCGTCTCCGCGAGCCACACCGCTTGGATATGGCTACGCACCAGGTCCTCGTTGGCCAGCTCGAGCCTTGGCGGTGCAACCACGCCGGCCACCATCTGGTCAGCCCGGCGGAAGAAGTACTGGTCGTGAGCGGAGCCGGCAGCGCAGTAGGTGGTCACGATCGCGGGTTGTCCAGAGCGCCCGGCCCGGCCGGAGCGTTGCGCGTAGTTCGCCGGGGTGGGAGGGACGTTGCGAAGGTGGACGGCGTTGAGCTGGGCGATGTCGACACCCAGTTCCATCGTCGGGGAGCAGTACAGCACCGGAAGCTCAGCCGTGCGGAACTGTTCCTCACGTTCCAGTCGCAGCTCGGAGATGACCTGTGCGGTGTGCTCACGGGCGTGAAGGCCGGTCAGGGCCGCAGCTGCCTCCCGGTAGAAGCTGA
>SLBE01000225.1 GCA_007126465.1 Syntrophomonadaceae bacterium
CATGGAGCAGGTCGTTAAATCAATGCAGGTAGAGCATGAAAATATAGGAGAAGCAAAAGCGGGAGACCTGGTCGGGCTGAAAGTTAAAGACAAAGTGAGAGAGGGAGACGCAGTCTACAAAATCTTTAATAGTCAATAAGTTGAATTTGTGTCTGACACCTTTTCAACTTATTTATTCCTTTAGAAACTGCAAGGTGAGCCATTGGAATTCGAAGACCCAAAGAAAGAACAGTATCCGGCTGAAAGTGCAACAGCTGATGCCGGTATAGAGGATTGTGTTCGTCATCAAGCCCTGATCGGTGCGGTCAGGGCTGTTCCGATCATTTTAGGTTACCTGCCGATCGGGCTGGCTTTTGGAGTGCTGGCATCTACGGCAGGCTTGAGCATTTACAGTGCGGTGGCCATGTCGGTATTTGTCTTTGCAGGTTCGGCCCAGCTAATTTCAGTGGGAATGATTGATGTCGGGGCCGGGGTCGCTGCAATTACGATGACTGTCTTTCTGGTAAACCTGCGCCACATGCTGATGAGTGCTTACCTTGCGCCACACCTGGGCCGCCTGAAAACCTGGCAGCAGGTTCTCTTTAGCTACGAAATTACCGATGAATCTTTCGCTGTCCACTCCGCTTATTTCCGGAAACAGGGAGTTCCTCCCACAGCGCAGCTTTTCGGAGTAAATGCTGCCGCCCACCTGGCCTGGATCAGTGGCACCCTGCTTGGAGCATGGCTCGGGGCTTACCTGACTTTTGATATTGATGCTTATGGTGTTGATTACGCCCTGCCGGCCATGTTTATTGCCCTGCTTGTGATGCAAATCGAGAATGTTCGCCATGTGATCATTGCCCTTTTGGCCGCGTCCCTTGGGCTATTATTTTACCTGACCGGGATGAGCCAGCTTTATATTATCCTGGCTACGGTTATCGCGGCGACAGCAGGCGTGTTTATTAAACAAATCACCAAAAAGAAGGCAGGGTCGGATTATGCCTGAAATCGTCACCTTGATATTACTGATGAGCCTGGTTACTTTCATCCCCCGGGTTCTACCGATCCTTGCACTTTCCAGGCGCAAGCTTCCGGAACTGGTGGAAAGCTGGCTTTCATATGTCCCCGTTGCCGTCCTGGCGGCCCTGCTGGCCCCTTCGCTTTTCGCTCCGGCCGGTGTTGTAAATTTAAGTATTAATATTAATCCTGCTTTCTGGGTTTCCATACCGGTATTTGTGATCGCTGCTCTGACCCGCAACCTTTTTATAACTGTTTTAAGCGGGATGATCCTGATCGCCCTGGTCAGGTTCATAATTTCCTGAAAATATTTTAATAAATTTACAACCAAATCTATCTGACAGATTGCCGAACTTGCATAAAATCCCTTAAACCCTTCATAATGAGACAGGTTACTAATAAATAAAATATTATCACCAATCCGATAACAGCAATTGACCGACAATTTATCCTTATGCTATAATATATTTGTTGATCGCTGTAAGCCGATCTGTAAAATTTGCAAGCCTTTCCTTTCCATCACATTGCTTTAGTTTCGCTCACCAAGAATCTGTTTCTGAGTAAAAAATCGGCAGCAGCAATCCTCATTGGTAAGTTGTGATTGTAGTTCCCGAAGTTTTTAGATCCCATTTTTATTAAAGCACCATAATTTAAAGGAGGAGCTCGTATGGACAAACTGGTTCGTGTCAACATGACCGACAAAAAGGTGACGGTTGAGCCGTTGCCGGAGAAGTACAAAGGAACAGGTGGCCGCTGGCTCACATCAATGATGGTAAATGATGAAGTTCCGGCCGACTGCCATCCCCTGGGTCCAAACAACAAACTGGTTATTGCTCCCGGAATCCTATCGGGAACCCGTGCACCCAACTCGGGTCGTGTTTCGGTAGGAGGTAAGTCGCCCCTGACCGGTGGTATTAAAGAAGCAAATGCCGGTTCACCATTCCCCCAGAACATGGCCCGTATGGGTTATGCCGCCCTGGTAATTGAGGGTTTGCCGGATGATGATAAGCAGTGGATCCTGGAGATCGACGTAAACGGTGGCAAACTGGTCCCTGCAGATGATCTGGTCGGTAAAGGCGCTTATGAAAGCGGTTACAAGATCTGGGAGAAATATGAAGGGGAGCCTGCCTTTTTCGTTAACGGACCTGCCGGAGAAGCAAAAATGGCTATGGCCGGGATTGCTTTTAACGATCCGGAAGGGCGTGCTGCTCGCTATGCCGGGCGCGGAGGACTAGGCGCTGTCCTGGGAAGCAAGGGTATCAAGGCAGTAGTTCTGGACCACAAGGATGCCCCAGGTGTTAAGCCTGTAGATGAAGAAATGCTGCGCGCCGGGCAGAAAAAACTGGCCCAGGCGATACAATCTCACGATTTAACCAAGAAAGGCGGCGGACTTAACAGTTACGGAACAGCCTTATTAATTAATGTTCTTAATGAAGCAGGCGGCCTGCCTACTAACAACTTCCGTTCAGGCGAGTTTGCAGGAGCAAAGAAAATCAGCGGGGAAGCAATTGCTGAAGTAGCTGAAAAGCGCGGCGGCGCAGGAACCATGGGGCACCGCTGCCATCCCGGCTGCATCATTAACTGCTCAACAGTCTATGCCCGTGAAGATGGCACCGAGCATGTGTCAAGCGTTGAATATGAATCGGTCTGGTCGCTTGGCGCAAACTGCGGAATTGATAACCTGGACCACGTAGCAGAACTGGTTTGGCTCTGTAACGACCTTGGTATTGATACAATTGAAGCCGGGGTAGCTATCGGAGTAGCCATGGAAGCAGGGCTGGCTGAATTTGGAGATGGAGAAGCAGCTATTGATATGCTGAAGCAGATCTATGATCGCACCCCACTTGGCCATGTCATCGGTCAGGGTGCCCAGTTTGTGGGTGAGGCATACGGTGTAACCCGTATTCCAACCGTTAAGCGCCAGGGTATGCCGGCTTATGAACCGCGTGCAGTTAAAGGCATCGGGGTTACCTATGCCACCTCAACCATGGGTGCTGATCACACCG
>SLBE01000038.1 GCA_007126465.1 Syntrophomonadaceae bacterium
ATTATTGCCGCTAAGTATGAGTATGGGCATATGGTCGCCGTAATAAATACCCCGATTTATGAACCTGATATTTTAACCATGGAAAGGGCAGCGACAATTGCAGCCCTCGAGTTTACCAAGCGTAAAGCCATTTTCGAGATTGAAAAAAGCTACTACAATGACTTCCTGGAAGTTCTTTTATCAGCAGACTTCGATAATGCAGATGAAATTATTTCACGCGGCCGGATATTTAATATTGACCTCCAGCAGCCAACAACAGTTATTGTTATTAGTGGCAGCAGCTTGAATGAAATTAAAGATATTGTAAACTATATGAATATGAATGGAACCCGTTCCCGGGAAGATTTACTGAAAACTATCAACGGTTTTTTCAGGCAGCAGGAAATTAGTAATTACATTGCCGGCTTTAAAGGTAATAATATAGTAATTATACTGGGCGCTGACAGTCAACAGCAAACCGAACTTAAGAATACTGTAACGGAAATGACCAGGTACTTAATAAACTCAACTAACCTGGGAACTAATATCAATATCGGTGTCGGCAGGGTTAATAATGATATAAGAATGATCAGCCGCAGTTACGAAGACGCGCGGGAAGCTTTAAAGATTGCTCAGCTATCAGATACAACCCAGATTATATTTTTTGATAGTCTCGGTTTTTATAAAATATTAAGCGAGAAGAATCGCAGCGAGCTTGAAAGGTTTATTGAAGATCTGCTGCAGCCGGTTTTTGAATATGACAGGAACAAAAAAGGCGAATTAATAAAAACCCTTGAAACCTATTATGAAAACAACCGCAACCTTAAACTTACTTCTTCCAAGATGTATACCCACTACAATACTGTCCTTTACCGGATTAAGAAAATTGAAGAGCTGGCAGGGATCAGTCTTGATAATCCGGATGATGCTTTAAACCTTGAAATAGCTGTAAACATTCTCAAGCTTTTTAAAAACAGTGCTGTTTAACTCTCCCGACAGGCCATCCGGGCCCTTCTCGAGGCAGCCTACATCCATGTAGGCCGACCTGTGACAGGCTTCACTTCGTCGCCTAATTTATTGCACTCACTTTACGTTCGCTTCAGTCTTTGCTAAAACGGTACTTCCATGCCTCACTTTACACTCGCTTCAATTTTCTTAGGCATACTAAAGAATACTAAGCGACTTAGGCTATGCATCATAAAAAAGGCTGCCCGAAAATTAATCCGGGTCAGCCTTTTTTGTGAGTCTTAAATATCAATTAAGCGTGTGGAAAATCACCCGGTTTAGTTTCGGGTGGTCCATACCTGTGGTCATGCTCTAAGCCACGCTCTTCCGGGGTGCCAGGAATAACATTATCCAGGATCAAGCCGAAGATAGCTGCTACAGCCATACCGGTTGAACCAACAATGTTAATAATGTTCGAGAGCCATGGCGCCCAGTCAAATTGCAAGGTCATAGGATCTGACAGGTGGGTTCCGTTGAAAATACCGGGAACGGAAATACCCATAAAGAGACAGAAACCCATAATCATCTGGTTACGCATTGATGAAAGATCAGCCCTGGCCGAGTTGCTGAGTCCGATTGAAGCAATCAGGCCAAACAGGGCACAGTATAATCCGCCGACGATCGGTGTGGGAATACTTGATACAACAGCACCGAACTTACCGAAAATGCCAAGGAATATCAGGACAACCACGCCGATATTAACAACATAACGGCTGGCAACCCTGGTTAGTCCGACCAGGCCAATGTTTTCAGTGTAACTGGTGCTGGAGAATCCTCCGAATACACCGCTTAAGAAACAGCCCACACCTTCAAAACCGATACCGCGGCTGACCTGCTTCTCTGTCAGCGGGGGTCCTTCGGCAGCCTGGTTAATAGCATGATAGTCACCGTAAGACTCAATCATTGAAGCAAGGTAGCCGGCCAAAATTACCAGGAAGAAACCGACGTCAAACTGGGGCATGCCCCAGGGGAAGATCAGGTTAACCCTGAACCATGGTGCTACCGCTACTGCAGAGAGGTCAATGTAGCCCGGGTCGCCGGGAGCATAAACTCCGGAAAGCGATAATACTAATCCGAGAGTCCAGGCAACTACTACAGCCAGCAAGACCGGGAACAGTGAGAAAAATGGCCTTTTCGGTCCAAGGATAAGAGCGAAAATAAAGGTTAAAGCGATTACTGTAGTTGATAACAGTACATTTGTGGCAGCATCGGGCGCCCCGACATACCAGAGGGATAAACCGATCAGGGCAATAACAGGGCCAATAACAACGGGGCTGACGAACTTTTGCAGTTTACCGATAATTCCAGTGAATCCAATTACTATTTCGACCAGCGCCCCGAGCATAATCGCTCCTGCGATATGCTGCATGGTTACGGCCGGACCCATTGCTCCGACGGCACCGATAATGCCAAAGAAGGGTCCCAGGAAAGCAAATGAAACCCCCTGGACAATCGGCAGCCTGGTTCCAAAGTTAACCTGCAGGAATGTTGCTACACCTGAAGCAAGCATAACAGCGGAGACCAACAGGGCAATTTGTTCCGGGCTCATTTCCATAACCGGACCGAGAAGCAGCGGAACGGAAACAGTAGCACCAAACATTGTCAGTACGTGCTGTGCGCCCAGGAAAAATGCTTTTCCAAATGGCTTTGGCACTTCTTCCAGGGTATATTGCATTTTACGCTCAACGTTCATGTTTTTTTCTACCATCCTTTCTGATTATAAGTATAGTCGTGCTACATTATAAATATTTTCCGATACCACCTCCCGAGGAATTTATTTCAGATATAATCTTGGTAATAAATATTTCCATCAAAATAGAATATATATAATTCTATTAATTAAGTAAATTCAATGCATTACTTAAAATACCTTTATGAAAACTTAATAATTTTATAGGCGATAATTTGTGCTTGTTATCTAAATCACTTTGCATTCTGCATAAAGCACAGATAACTACTGGTAAAAGTTAACAGGGCTGCTATAAGATCGATTCCTGTTGACGAACCGACCTGCATG
>SLBE01000018.1 GCA_007126465.1 Syntrophomonadaceae bacterium
ACACAGGCAGGAATTATGGTATCTTATGAATAAGTATAATAGGCTGAGGAGTTAATTAGCCTACATCTTCTCAACTGCTGTTAATTACTTTGAAGGTGGTGATTGATGGCGCCTGTTTTATGATGTAAGTGTGGTTAGGAAAAATAATAAGGGGGTTTTATAAGAATGAGAAAGTATTTGTTTGGGTTTTTAGTATTACTGTTAATGACAGGGCTTCTTTTCGGTGGCTGTGCTCCCGATGAAGAAGTTGTAGATGATCCTGTCGACGAAGAACCTGTAGATGAGGAACCGGTAGATGTAGATGATCAGAACCTGGTAATTGCCATCGGTGCTGAGCCGGAAAGCCTGGATTCGCTTTTAATGAACTCAGCGCCTGCTGCAACTGTATCCGAGCACATGGTTGAGACCCTGGTTTACCTGGCTGTGGACGGAACACTTGAGCCCGGCCTGGCAGAATCCTGGGAACAGACTGAAGATGGCATGGCCTGGGATCTTTACCTGCGAGAAGGCGTAACTTTCCATGATGGAGAGCCTTTCAACGCTGAAGCGGTTAAGTACAACCTGGACCGTTTCATGGCTTATGGTGACTTCGAAGGTGAAACAGCTGCAATCTACGCTTTCCTGCTCGATCGAATCAACGAGTTTGAAGTGGTTGACGAGTATACTTTAAGGCTTCACCTTGAAGAGCAGTTTGCACCGATCATTTCTCACCTTTCCCACTCCTTCGTTGGTATGCACAGCCCTGCTTCCCTGGAAGCGCTGGGTGAAGATGAGGCGCTGGAAAATCCTGTAGGGACCGGTCCTTTCAAAGTTATTAACTGGGACCGCGGTGAAGAAATTTCCATGGAGAGGAATGAAGACTACTGGGGCGGCGCACCTGAGCTTGATACCGTAACCTTCAAATTCGTTCCAGAATCCAGTTCACGTGTGATTATGCTCGAGACAGGCGAAGCACATGCCATTATGGCAGTTCCGCCTACCGAAATTGATCGTCTTGAAGCAGAAGATGAGATTGATGTGGTATTTGAAAACAGTGTAAGGGTTATTTATACTGGTTTCAACCTGGAAAGAGAGCCTTTTGATGATGTAAGGGTTCGTCAGGCTCTTAACTATGCTGTCGATAAAGAGGCGATTATAGAGACCATCTTCCAGGGTGTCGGATCACCTTCCTCCGCACCGGTTGTTCCTGCTGTGTTTGGTTATGAGCAGGTTGGCCCCTATGAGTACGATCCTGAGCGGGCTATGGAACTGCTGGAAGAAGCAGGATACGCAGACGGTTTTGAGATAGAGTTGTTCCATCCCACCGGCCGCTATTCGCAGGATGATGTTGTAATCGAAGCGGTTCAGGCAATGCTTGCTGAAGTTGGTGTTACTGCAAATCTGACCACCTATGACTGGGGCACCTACCTTGATACAGTCATTACTCCGCCGGAAGATGCAGAACATGATATATATATGCTTGGCTGGGGCACAGTAACCCTGGATGCCGACTACGGACTCTATGCCCTGTTCCACTCCACCCAGTGGCCGCCAAGGAACAACGTATCATATTATGCTAACGATGAAGTAGACGCTCTGCTTGATGAAGCAAGGGTAACTCCTGAACCTGATGTCCGGGAAGAACTCTATGCTGAAGCAATCCAGCTTATCTGGGATGACGCTCCCTGGCTCTTCCTTCACAACGAAGGACAGGTTAATGCTGTTCGCTCCAACGTGCATGGTTTAATCCATCACCCGCTGGAGAATATCTTAGCCTGGGACGCTTATATCGAGTAATAAGGCTTACTGCTTCTGAAACGGCAAGTAGATAATAGGTAATTCAGGGGCAGGGTGTTCTAAGCGGTTAATTGCCGGCGCCCTGCCCCTTTCTTATGATAAACTACCATAATAAATTATTATTTTATGTGCAAAACAGCTGTAATTGTAATGGAAAAAGCAGGCAGCTGACCGGGAGTTGAATTGAATTGTATGGATATGTGATCAGGAGGCTTCTACTGGCTATACCGGTTTTAATCGGGGTATCTATTCTTGTTTTTGCTATTATTCGTTTTATACCGGGTGACCCCGCCCGCGCTGTAGCCGGTGTTAATGCCAGCCCTGAATATATTGAACAGGTTCGAAGGGATCTCCTACTGGATGAAGGTGTGCATGTGCAGTACTATGCTTATATGTCGAACCTTCTTCAGGGAGATATGGGGCGTTCAACTTTTACCCAGCGGCCGGTCACTGTAGAATTGATGCAGCGGTTCCCCAACACCCTGCTTTTATCAGCAACAGCAATGGCTTTCGCTATAATTTTCGGAATGGCAGCCGGTATTGTTTCTGCTACCAGGCGCTATTCCCTTTTTGATAATACCAGCATGCTTTTAGCTCTTTTCGGTGTAGCCGCCCCGGTTTTCTGGCTGGGGATTATGTTCCAGCTTCTTTTTTCCGTTCAACTTGGCTGGCTGCCGTCAGGAGGGATTGGCACCTGGAAGCACCTTGTTCTACCTGCTCTTACGCTTGGATTAGCTACAACGGCCCTGATTGCCCGTATCACCCGCTCGAGCATGCTTGATGTCCTCGGACAGGACTATATTACAACTGCCCGCTCGAAAGGTCTGGTTGAAAGAGTCGTTGTCTACAAACATGCTTTAAAAAATGCGATGATTCCCGTTGTTACGGTTATGGGCTTGCAGTTCGGGACCCTGCTTGGCGGGGCAGTATTGACAGAAACCGTTTTTTCCTGGCCCGGTGTGGGGCGTCTGATGGTTGATTCAATCCTCGCCCGCGATTATCCAGTAGTCCAGGGGGCGGTTCTTATTCTTGCTGTCCTTTTTGTAACAATTAACCTGGTAGTTGATATTATTTATGCCTTCCTGGATCCAAGGATCACTTATGGCAGCAAGGAGGTGGAGTAACATCATGTTTAATAAAACCGGTAAAGTTGATGCCCATAGCAAGTTACCCACCCCTAAAAAAGATACTGAATGGAGCCAGGTCTGGC
>SLBE01000190.1 GCA_007126465.1 Syntrophomonadaceae bacterium
ATCCTGCAGTTCCCCGCTGCCCGGAGAAGTTGTATCCGGCAGCGCGTCAGGAGAGAACTCACCTTCAACTTCAGCGGCCACCTCTTGATCACGCCTGGAGGCACCTTCATCGAAGTCTGCCACCGGAGCCTGCCAGGCCTTGCTCCTGCTCATCCGGGTATAGCTGGTGAGCAGCACACCGCGGTGGGCAGGCTTAATCTTTTCAACTTCTTCTGCCCGGGATCCTGGTAGTTCAAGCAGCCCTTCTTCAGGCCACCCTTCAGCTGTTAAACTGGTTTTCTCTTCGCCCGGCAAACGCCTGGTGCAGTCAACCGGCCTTAAAAGGTAACGGTTTTCATCTTCAAGGCGGCCCTGATCGCGCAGGCTGTCAAGCTGTTTTTGCAGTTCCCTATACAGACGGCCCAACCTGCTGAATCCATATGTGTGATGCTCACCTGCACCTTCCGGTGCAGGCCCGAAATAGGGAAGGTAAAGCCGTGACTTGGCTCTGGTCAGGGCTACATAGATTAGCCGCTGGTTCTCCTCATCGATTTCCCGCTCCACGGCATCCTCGATTTCTCCGAAAGGCTGGCCGATATGGATGCAGCGTCTGCCATCCCGGTGATAAATATTCATCTTTATGTCGCCGGAAGGTGGGTCCCCGAACCCCCCGCCGATAAAGATCACTTCGGCTTGAAGCCCCTTGGCCTTGTGCATGGTCAGGATCTGGACTGCCTGCTGGTCGGTTTCCAGCCTCTGGATATCTCCCTCTCTTCCTTCCGGAAGCTTCCGGCCATCTATGTGAGCTTTCAGGCTGCGGGCCAACTCGGTTAAGGTAAGGGGCTGGGCATAAGCCTGGGCCTGCAGCAGCTCAAAAAGATGCAGGTAGTTGGTCAGGGCCCTTTCGTCTTCGGCAAAGACGAGCCTCCGCGCCAGCCCGGATTCTGTAACAATGGTTTCAAACAACCTTGTCCAGGCCTGCTCATCGGCCAGGCGTTTCCAATCATGAAGCATGGACGCAAAGGGGTGATTATCCCCGGCCTCTTTCCAGGCCGGCAGCTCGGAAAGGTCTATTCCAAAGAAAGGGGTTAGCCAGGCCGCCATCCTTGCTGCCGGATCACTTGGGGCATCGATGGCGCAAAGCAGCCGGTAGAGATTATCGGCTTCAGTTGTTTGAAACAGGCCTTCCTGCTTGTAAAAAGCATGGGGAATGCCGAAACGGCGAAGCACATTGCCGATCTTCTGCCCTTCCGCCGCAGAACGGGTCAGGATGTAAATATCACTAAGCCGGATAGGCTGCGGTTCTTCACCGTCGCCGGCAGTGCGCAAACCTCTTTTTTCGTCAAGCAGGCGGGTGATCTCTTCCCCGATAAAGCGGGCCACGCCCTTCCTGACCGCATCAGCATTAAGCTGATCTACTTTTCCATGCAGGTGCAGCAAGTTAACGGGCGCTGCCGGCCTGCCATTTTCCAGGGCCACCCGGCTCCTGTTACCACACTCTACGGGATCGTCATAACTGTTCAGGCCGCTGAAAAAAGATTCTCCTTCGCTGTCTTCAACGGTGAAGATTTCGTTTGCCGCTTCAATCATTGTTTCAGTGGAGCGAAAATTTTCTTTTAGTGGTAACCGCTTTGCTTTAAACTGATTTACTAGAAACTTTTTAGCCTGCTCGTAGGTATGCACATCAGCCCCCCGGAAGCTGTATATGGCCTGCTTGGGATCGCCGATAATGTACAGGAAGTGGTTATCTGTGCCGTCGACGAATATGCGCCGGAATATCTCCCACTGCACCGGGTCGGTATCCTGGAACTCATCAACTAAAGCAAATTTCCAGCGCTTTCTGAGGGCCCTGGTCAAGTTCCCGGCTTCTTTTCCCTTAAGCGCTTCAAGAACACCCAGCAGCATATCATCAAAATCGAACAGGCCGAGTGAACGCTTCCTGGCCGCAAGCCTTCTCTGCACCTTTGGCAGCAGGTTATGGACTAAATAACTGTGATCGCCGGCTGCCAGCTCGAACATTCTACTTAGTGTTTCAAAGAGGGCCCCGATTAACCCGGGAGCACCGTTTAATTCTATCAACTGCCGCAGGTGATTGAAGCGGCTGGCTTTTTGCTTGTTGATCTGGATATTTTTATTGGCCCAGCTAAAAAACTGATCGAGATCCCGGCGTAAATTATCCGGGTTAAAGCCTGCAGTGGTTTCGAAAAGGCTGCTGACGATCTTTTCGAAACCCTTGTAAGCATCCGGTTCGGCAAAGCAGGATTGGCCCGCCTCTATTAAGTCATCAAATGCAGGAAGGCTTTCCGCTTCTTCATAAAAAGTTTCGGGATCGTATAGCGGGGTAACCAGGCAGCGGTCGGGGTAGCCTTCCCGGTGACAGCGATAAAGGAATTTTTCCAGGGCCTGGAGCGAGTTGTCCTGCTCAATCCAACGCCTGAGCGTTTCCCCTGTGCCGGTTTGTTCACCGAGCACCCTGCGGGCTTCTTCCCTGAAGGCGAATCCAAACATCTCTGCACCATCTGCCTGTTCCTGTTCGAAGAGACGTCCGCCAAGGAAAGCCTGTTCGGAAAGCACCCGATGACAGAAACCGTGAATGGTTGAAATCTGGGCCCCGTCAAAACGAAAGAGAGCTTCTCTAAGCCTGCTCCTGATCGAATCGGTAATTTCCCAGTAATCTTCAGGATTTTCGCCAGGTTCCAGGTCACCGGTTTCATCACAGACCTGGCGGATTAGAGCCCTGACCCGCTCCCGCAGTTCCCGGGTGGCGGCATCGGTGAAGGTAACAACCAGGATTTCTTCGATCTCCGCCTCACCGCTGATCAGAATATCGAGCACCAGGTGCTCTAAGGTAAAGGTTTTACCGGTCCCGGCCGAAGCCTCGATCACAGTATGGCCCTGGCCCGGTTCCAGGCTGCTCAGTATGGCGGGTCGCTTGTAGTAGGCGCTGTTCATTTGACAACCTCCAGGGAGATAATATCTTCAAAAATTGGACCGAA
>SLBE01000220.1 GCA_007126465.1 Syntrophomonadaceae bacterium
AACGATTTCATCAGGATGGTTGTGCCGCCCATTTTCAAGAGAGGTAAGGTAAAAACATTGATACCCCCGGTATGAAAGAAAGGCATGGCCATGACGATCTTATCATCCGGCCTTAGTCCCCAGCTGATAATTGTGTTTAAGGCGTTCCAGGTTATCATGCGGTGCGAAAGCATTGCTCCTTTGGGGCTGCCTGTTGTTCCGCCTGTGTACATTAACAGCCAGGTGCTTTCCGGGTCAGGGTTGTACTGCAGATCAGGCGCTGCTTCAAATATTTTGCTTTCCGTTGTTTTCTCTGAGGCACTCAATACGTCATCAAGAGGCATTAACCTGGTTCCTGATCTTTCATGGTCCAGGTTTTCTGTCGTATCAACCCATTCAGAACCATATAAAAGCAATTTCGGAGTAGAATCTTCCAGAATGCCGGATAGTTCTGCCGGAGATAGTCGGAAATTCAGGGGCAAAAATATTGCTTCAAGGCGTGATAATGCGAACAGCAATAATAAATGCAAAGGGCTGTTATAATCTAGGACTGCCAGGCGGTCGCCCTTAGAAAGGCCTAAGCTGCGGAGGTATTCAGCGAGCTTATCAGCCCTGCGATTCAGTTCATGATAAGTAAACTCTTCATTGTTATCAACATCTATGAGGGCTGTTTTATTTGGGCTTATTTCTGAGCGTTTTCCCAGCCAATCGTTTAGCATTGGAACCCTCCAAAAATTAGAAAATATAATACCTGAATCGGTTATCAGTTTTTGCAAAGAAATAGTATCATAAGAATATTGCAAAAGTCAAGCACCATTTCCACTAATCTGCCTTATGGGAATTATCTAATAATTATGCTTATGCCATATTCTCTCTTTTGAATATAGTGCGTCTTTAAATTTAAGCATTGTTTTCGGCAAGAAGCCTTTTTAGCACTTTGCCAACACTGCTTTTCGGTATTTCTTCGACAAAGGATACTTCCCTGGGAATTTTATAACGGGCCAGCTTATCCTGCAGGTAGCTTTTAACTTCTTCAGGTTTAAGTTCGGCTCCGGGCTTTAAAACAATAAAGGCTTTGCCGGTTTCTCCCCATTTTTCATCCGGAATGCCCACAACAGCCGCTTCACTGATCTGGTCGTGAGATTTTATGGCCAGCTCAACTTCGACGGGGAAGACATTTTCCCCTCCGCTTATGTACATATCCTTTTTGCGATCGGCGATATAGTAAAATCCTTCATTGTCCTGGCGGGCAATATCGCCGGTATGGACCCAGCCCTGCCGCAGGGTTTTTTCAGTTTCTGCCGGGTTGTTCCAGTAACCGGAAAAGGTAACAGGACCGCTTAGAAGCAGTTCGCCCATTTCTCCTTCATTAACTTCATTTCCGTCATCATTAATTATTTTTGCCCGGCAGTACAGGAAAGGCCTGCCAACCGACTGGCTTTTTTCCCTGATTTGCTGCCAGCTAAGTTCGGACCAGGGCATGTAAAGGTTATTGGGCCCGCCTTCAGTAATTCCATACCCCTGGACGAAAATGATACCTTTGTTCCAGTAAGGTTCCATTACTGAAACAGGGCAGGGGGCAGCTCCCGACATTACAAATTGCAAAGATGACAGGTCGGCCTTATTAAAGTAATCGAGTGATGAAATCATCTGGTACATTGTGGCTGCTGCAAACAGGAATGAACATTTTTCTTTTTCCACCTGTTTCAGGGTCAGCTCCGGATCGAAGCCAGGGCTGATTAAAACCCTGCCACCGGCAAAAATTGTTGGCAGTGTGACCAGGTTCCAGCCTCCGGTGTGGAAAAAAGGCAGCAGGCCCGGAGCGACGGTGTGTGGTCCGAGCTGCCAGCTCATTGCTTCACTCAGCATGTTAAAGAAAACAGCACGATGAGAGATAACGGCTGCTTTAGGCGGCCCGGTTGTTCCTCCTGTAAAAAGCAGCAGCAGGGGGTCCTCCGGATCAATGGTTGTATCATTTTCATAGTTCCCTGTAAATGATTCGAGAAGAGCTTGATAATCATCTGCATTTAACTCTGTTTTCTCGGAAGGTTGTTTAAGGACAACCTTTTTTTCAATCATATCCTGTTCAAGCTTGGAAACTGTTTCTTCAAAAGCTTTCTCATAAAGTAGTAGCCTCGGTGTAGTCTGCTTTAGCATCCCTGAAAGCTCGGCTGCTGAAAGCCTGACATTGAGAGGAACCAAAATGATGCCGGTTTTGACTGCAGCAAAGAACAGGTCAATATACTCTACGCAGTTTCGTGCAAGGACTGCCACGCGGTCACCTTTATTCAGGCCGGTTCTTTTAAAATAACCGGCAATAGCTAATGCCCTGTAGTTTAAATCGGCATAAGTATAATCACTGTCTTTCCCTGAATCAAACAGGACCGGCCAGCCCGGGGAGAAGGCGGCCCTTCTTTCCAGGATATCGAGGGTGTGGTTCCAGTTAAACTTCATTGAGAGATCCCTGCCTTTTTTGATGTAAACCTGAGAAGTGACTCAGGTATGATGTTTGTTCAATATTCTATATTATGCTCAATATTCCTGCTATTAATTCGAGAAATTTTATAAGGAATTCAGAAAATTTGTTTGAGGAAAAGTTGACACGAAGTGTCAAATGTTAATATAATTTAGTCGGCTTTCGGTTGCCAAATTATATGGGGAGGGTTTGCTATGCAAATTTCGGAAGGCAGTGTAACAATTGAAAACGGCGAGAAAATTTTCTACCGGAAAAGTGGCAGCGGGGAAAAGAAGCTGCTTTTAATTCATGGTAATATGTCTTCATCACGATACTGGCTAAGCTTTATGTCTAAATTCCCTTCTGATTTCACTTTGTATGCTGTTGATATGCGCGGATTCGGGGAGTCTAGCTATAATCAGCCACTTGAGTCCCTGGAAGATTTAGCTGAAGACCTGGTTATGTTTGCCAGGGAAATGAAGCTGGACAGGATTACCCCGGTTGGCTGGTCT
>SLBE01000149.1 GCA_007126465.1 Syntrophomonadaceae bacterium
CCATCATGGCTTTCTGAAGTAACCAGCGCCAAACTGGTATCGGGATGAGCATTTATTAAACGAATCAACTCCATCCCAGTGTAACCTGTTGCCCCTAACACAGCTGCCTTTATCATTTGCCTTACCCTCCAATATAAAAAGCCCCTCATCCTTTAAAGGACGAGAGGCTCGCGGTACCACCTTTATTGATTGACATTAATTGCCAATCCTCTCAAACCGTTTTCACGAAAAACGGCCTTGATAACGGTATAAAACCGGGTCAGCCTACTCACCGGTGTTTACCGGCTTCAACTGCCACCTCCGGGGTGCGCTTCATCGTTTGCTTCTGGTCCGGACTTGCACCAACTCCGGCTCGCTGCTGCCTTCACAAATCGACTACTCTCCCCATCAAGGGTTCAATATATTATTGTAATTCAGTTTAGCACAGACTCAAAAAAAGTCAAGAGGAAATCTCAAACTTAATCTATAAAGGAATATTACCATGCTTACGGTTCAGGCGTTGTTCCCTCTTGGTGCCGACCATTTCCAGCCCTCGAATCAGGTAAGCACGAGTCTCGCGCGGGTCTATAACTTCATCAATCCACCCGCGAGCGGCTGCAATATAAGGGTTGGCATAGCGATCACGATACTCGTCAACCAGTTCCTGCCTTTTCTGATTCTTATCTTCCGCAGCTTCAATCTCACGCCTGTTTACAATGTTTACAGCGCCTTCCGGGCCCATTACAGCAATTTCTGCCGTCGGCCAGGCCAGGCACAAGTCTGCACCCAGGGAACGCGAATTCATGGCGATGTAAGCTCCGCCATAAGCTTTTCTTAAAATAATTGAAACCTGGGGAACTGTTGCATCAGAATAGGCATATAGAATCTTTGCCCCGTGCCTGATTACCCCGCCCCACTCCTGTTCAACTCCTGGAAGGTAGCCCGGAACATCAACAAATGTAACCAGGGGTAGGTTAAAGCAGTCACAAAAGCGGACAAAACGGGCAATCTTATCGGATGAATTGATATCCAGGCAGCCGGCTTTAACCAGGGGCTGGTTGGCAATTATTCCTACTGCTTTCCCGTTTAACCGGGCAAAACCAACTACGGCATTAGGTGCATATCCTCCGTGAATCTCCAAAAGCTTACTACCGTCAACAATTCGCCTTATAACCTCTCGCACATCATAAGAGCGGTTGGGGTTGTCCGGCATGATAGAGACCAGTTCAGAGGGGTCTGATTCCGGTTCCTGGGGCTCGGCAAGGGGCGGATCATCCACATTATTTGATGGCAGATAACTTAGAAGTTCTCTTATTTGTTTAAAACAGCTCTCTTCATTTTCGGCAAAGAAATGAGCCACTCCGCTGGTTTGATTATGAGTAGCAGCGCCTCCAAGCTCATCGGGCGTAACTTCTTCCCCTGTAACTGCTTTAATAACCTGCGGTCCGGTTATAAACATGTTGCTTGTTTTATCAACCATAAAAACAAAGTCGGTAATTGCCGGGGAATATACTGCCCCTCCGGCACAGGGCCCCATAATTACAGAAAGCTGTGGAATGACTCCCGAGCAGAGCGTGTTGCGATAAAATATATTGCCAAAACCATCCAGTGAATAAACTCCTTCCTGGATCCTGGCTCCACCGGAGTCATTAAGGCCTATTATAGGGGTGCCGTTTTGCGCAGCCAGATCCTGGACCCGGCAAATTTTCCTGGCGTGCACTTCTCCAAGCGAACCACCGGCTACTGTAAAATCCTGGGCATATACATATATCCTCCGTCCAAGTATAGTACCATAACCGGTAACAACGCCTTCCCCGGGATTTGGATAATCCAGGCTGCTTGCATCTTCAAGGCCGGTCTGGGAAAAAGTACCTATTTCTACAAAACTGCCACTGTCAAGCAGTTTTTCCAGTCTCTCCCGGGCAGTAAGCTTGCCTTTATCGTGTTGAGCTTTTACTCTTTGCTCACCACCGCCGGCATAAGTTTTCTCGCGTCTTTCCTGGAGATGCTTCAATTTGTCATCCAATACAGTCACCACTTTCTGCTGAAATATTACTCTATTATCTTTCACACAATTCTACAAGCACTCCCCCGGTTGATTTGGGATGAAGAAATGCAATTTTTGCCCCCCCGGCTCCGTACCGGGGTGTTTCATCAATCAAGGCCACTCCCTGATCTTTTAAGTTTTTCAGCTTTTCTTCAATATTTGAAACTCTGAATGACAGGTGATGGACACCTTCTCCTTTTTTTTCAATAAACTTACCCACGGGTCCGTCAGGATCTGTAGGCTCAAGTAATTCCAGTTTGCTCTCTCCAACCGGGAAAAAGGCCACTTTTACTTTTTGTTCATCTACCACTTCAGTTCCCTTAAAGTCCAGCCCAAGCTGGTCCCTGTAAAATTCAATTGCCTTTTCCAGGTCAGATACAGCTATACCAACATGGTCAATTTTTTCAAACATGCTTAACACTCCTGTCGCTTATTGATCCTGCACGATTTTCTTATTAATAAAAGCAATAATATCCGTAGTTGTTGATCCGGGTGTAAATACTTCAGCTACACCGTTTTCTTTTAAGTACGCGATATCTTCCTTCGGTATAATCCCACCTACTATAACCACTATATCACTGCTATCCTGGTCACGAAGCATTTCCAAAACAGGTGGAATAAGCTGCATGTGTGCACCCGAAAGAATGCTCAACCCGATTACTTGAACGTCCTCCTGTAATGCAGCTTCAACTATCTGTTCTGGTGTCTGCCGCAGACCAGTGTAAATAACCTCCATTCCTGCATCACGCAGGGCCTGGGCTACCACTTTTGCTCCACGATCGTGTCCATCCAATCCGATTTTGCCGACGAGCACTCGCACCGTTTTTTCAGCCATTAGCTCGCTCCTCCTTTTACCGCTTATGTTCTTTTTAAATGGTTATCTGCTGCTGGTACTCGCCAAAGACTTCCCTTAG
>SLBE01000098.1 GCA_007126465.1 Syntrophomonadaceae bacterium
CTTAAGTTATATAAAATATTTTTCCCCTCCAGTTGCTGCTTTCTGCTGCCTGTTCTATTTCTCCAGCAGGCGAATCTTTTCCCGCCTGGTCAGTTTTTTTATGGCCAGCCCTGTAAAATAGCCAAAGCCCAGCGGCAGGTGATACCAGGCCTTAAGAGGGATTTTTTTGAGATGGCCCAGGGCTAAACCCCACTGGCCACCGGCCAGACGAGCCAGCATAAAGCCGACAGAATCTTTGACCAGGTTCAACTTGATCTTTTCCACTTCCATGGCGCTTACCCTGACATTGTCATACTGCTTGAGATGATTATAGCGGATCAGGTATGCCTCGGAAAATGTATGACCCAGCGCGGTACTGCCGGCCTGTCCCGACTCGCCGTGGAAGCCGGTTACGGTCAGCGGTTTATGCACAAAGGCCAGGTCATAGCGGTTTAGGATGCGGTAAAACAGCTCACTGTCGGCATGCAGCAGGTCGGTCCTAAAAGGACCCAGCTCACGGTAAGCCAGGTGGGATACAAGCAGAGATGTCGGGGAAAAAACGGTTGACCTTGCTTCCGGTTCCAGCAGCAGGCGGCGCAGGAACTGCGGGCCCTTAACTGCCCCGGTCTCCGGGGGCAGGATCCCGGTTACCAGGCGATCGCTGTCATAGTAGTGGGAAGAAACCAGTCCCACCTGCTTCGGACCTCCGGCCGCATCCCCTGCCTCGACCATTTCCCGCAGGCACCCCGGCAGCAAACGGTCGTCATCCCCGATAAATTTCAGCCAGCGGCTTTCACTGCTTGCCGAGTCAAAGGCCTTAACAAAGTTATCCAGACGGGGTAGGGTCTTTTCATTGCGAATTACCCGCACCCGCCCGTCATTCTTATAACCGTCAATAATATTTGACGTACCGTCAGTAGAAGCGTTATCAACTATAACCAGCTCGAGAGGGTCATATTCCTGTTCGAGCACACTTTCGATCGCCTCGCGCAAAGTAGCCTCGCCATTGTAAACCGGCAGCAGCACACTGACCAGCGATTGCAAACCAACCAGCACCTTTCAAACTTTTTAAGCTGCAAAAGGGGCATCCTCCCCCCACACCTGCATATCTTATTTAATCTGAACCACTTTCTTCTTATCCCGAGCTTTTCTGCCAAAAATATAAGCTGCACCGCGTAATCTCTGTTTGAGATAATGAAAAGGATTTACCCCGGCGTCCATCAATTTCTGGCGCTGGGTAAAGGTGCCGCCAAAAGCAGCCGGAAAAGCCAGCCAGCCGTAACGACGGGCATCATAAGCTCCCTTGAAGGTATTGCGCTGCGAATCAAACTCATCCAAGCGACGCACCGTGCTCTCAGCGGAATGCTCAACAATATACTCCGGAAAGTATTTTACCCTCAACCCGGCTTTGATGCAATCATGAATAAAAACTGCTTCCTCGCCGTAGGATATAAATTCACTGCCAACCCCAAAACGCTCGTCAAACTTCAGGCCCATCTTTTTTATTGAGGATAGACGGAATGCCATTTCCAAAGATGAGATATAGTGGCGGCTGGTATAATTGAGCAGGAAACTCTCCTCGCTGTACTCCTTGTATTCCGGGTATCCTTCCGGGGTAGCAATTTTAAAGCAGGCCACATCAATATCCTGGTTTTCTGCAAAGGTGCGGCGCAGGGTTTCAAAATATTCCATCCTGTAACGGGCATCATCATCGGCCAGCAGAGCCAGATCACCCATGGCTAGATCAAGCAGATGATTACGGTTGCGTGAAAGACCCCGCCCCTTAATCTGGCTGAGCTGGAGATCGCTGCGTGCCTTCAGGCTTTCCGGGATCTTCCGGAATAGTTCGCCTGTTACCTGGTGGGAAATGTAATAGCGGATCCCGGGCCGGGGTTCCAAAAGGACCCGATCAACCTTTCTGATCCCGGCATCAATTGTAGCTATCAGCAGGCTGATCGTCGCCATCTCAACTTTACCCCTCACTCAAGGTATTCTTTATACCACTCAACCGTGCGCTGCAGCGCCTCTTCAAGGGAGAAAAGCGGCGACCAACCGAGCAGGCGGCGGGCTTTTTCCGCGCTTAGGTATTGATGTTTGATTTCATTGGCCGCTTCCCCGCGGACATCAGGGTCCAGGTCAGATTCCATCACTTCTAAAATCTTTTCCACCAGTTCCAGGACGGTAAGCTGAATTTCGTTGGAAAAATTAAATGCTTCGCCGATCAAATCCGGGCTTTCGGCCATCTTTTCAGCCAGCAGCATGTAGGCAGCCGCCCCGTCTTCGATATAAAAATAGTCGCGGATATACTGCCCGTCCGAACGGATAACCGGCCGCTGGCCGCGCAGCACAGATCGAATCGTTCCCGGTATAATCCGGTTCCAGTTCAGGTCGCCGCCGCCGTAAAAATTGCCGCAGCGGGTAATCGTTACCGGCAGCTCAAAAGTTACGGCATAACTGCGGGCAATTATATCTGAACACGATTTACTGGCATCATAGGGATAGCGCCCCTGCAGGGGCATTTCTTCGGTGTAAGGCAGCGTATCCTGGCTGCCGTAGGCTTTATCGGAAGAGGCAACCACCACCTGCTCCACCCCCGGGCTGCGCCGGCAGGCTTCAAGCAGGCAGTAGCTGCCCCTGATATTACTTTCAAAAGTGGAAACAGGGTTACGGTTAGCGATTGTAACAATGGTCTGGGCGGCCAGGTGAAAAACAGTTTTTACTTCGTATTCACCCAAAATTCTTTCAAGCAGGGCCTGGTCGGTGATATCTCCGTGAACCAGGTTAACTTTCCCCATTAACCCTTCGCGGATCAGCTGCGCTCCCGGCACCCAGTCGCGCACCGGGCAGACCACCTCAGCTCCGGCCTCCAGCAGTCGCCTGACCAGCCATCCTCCCAGGAAGCCGCTGGCCCCGGTCACCATGACCGGACGATCCAGCCAGAAACCTGA
>SLBE01000179.1 GCA_007126465.1 Syntrophomonadaceae bacterium
ACTCCTCAGCGAAAGGCAGGGCGAATAAGTCCAATTCAGCCATTTTTTTCAGGATATCCTGTGGAAAGCGGCCTTCTTTGTCTAAATCTGCTGCTATGGGGGCCAGTTCATTTTGAGCAAACTCGCAAACCATCTGGCGAATCATCTGTTGATTTTCGTTTAAGGAAAAATCCAATGAGTTAACCTCCTTTCTGTAGATTATGGATACGGGGCCAAGCGATTATTGTTTATCCTTTAAATTCTATTGCAATGGTTGTACCATCTATTTGCAGGGAGGTTTTCAAAGGTGCAGGCAGAAAATCCCACTGTTAAAGGCTTTAATTAATGAATTCTGATTTACAAGCTGTGAATGTGTTAACAATAAAATACACAATGTGTGTATGTGTATATTATAGAGGACGACAAATTAAACCAGGAAACATTGTTCCTGCCAGCAGCTGCCTGTAAGGTTAAGGTTGTCTTTTGCCTGGTAAAGATTTATTATTTACATAGCAGACAAACGGGGAGGATGACTCAGGTGAATTACCCTTTTTACCAGGTTGACGTATTTGCAGAATCTAAGTATGCCGGTAATCAGCTGGCTGTAGTCCGGAATGCAGGTAGTCTGTCGGAGGAAGAAATGCAGCAGATTGCCCTGGAGATGAATTTTTCGGAAACCGCTTTTATCCTTTCTGATGAAGAAAAAGGAGGCGGGTATGATGTCAGGATCTTTTCATTGGATGAGGAGCTACCCTTTGCCGGGCATCCGACCCTGGGAACCGCTTATATAATCCAGCAGTATATAATTGGCAGTGATGTCCCACAGGTAAATTTAAACCTGAAAGTTGGTCAAATACCTGTTAAATTCAGCTATAAAGACGGAAAACCTGATGTTCTCTGGATGCAGCAGATTAACCCAAGTTTCGGTAAAACCTTTAATCCTGCAGCAGTAGCAGTGGCCCTTAATATTCCGGAAGTATTTATAGAGGATCGATACCCGGTGCAGGAAGTATCTACCGGCCTACCCTTTATTATTGTTCCCTTAAAAGACTTAACTGCCGTTAAAGCCTGCCGTATAGACCGGGTCGGCTATTATCAGCTGATTGATCAGGCCGAAGCTAAATCGATCCTGGTTTTCAGTCCGGAAACTTACGCAGATGATAACGATCTTAACGTCCGCATGTTTGATGAATTTCACGGGATTGTCGAAGACCCCGCTACCGGCAGTGCTAATGGTTGCCTGGCAGCATACCTGGTGAAAAACCGATACTTTGATCAAAGGCAAATTGACATTAAAGTAGAGCAGGGTTATGAAATAAAACGCCCCTCTCTGCTTCTGCTGAAGGCAAAAGAAGAGGGGGGCGTAATTGATGTTTCCGTCGGCGGCCGGGTAATTATGGTAGCGGAAGGAAAACTGGTCTAATATTACACTTTACAGGGCTTCTGCTACCAGGTCGCCTACCTCGCTGGTGCTATAACCCATCTGCCCTGCATTTAATGATTTTAACTTGCTGCTGCAGACTTCGGCTACAACTTCCTCAATCCGGCCTGCCGCATCACCTTCACCGAGATGATCAAGCATCATTGCTCCCGAACAGATCGAAGCCAGCGGGTTAATTACCCCTTTACCGGTATACTTAGGTGCTGAACCACCGATCGGTTCAAACATTGAGACCTTTCCGGGGTGGATATTGCCGCCGGCAGCAATGCCCATACCGCCCTGGATCATGGCTCCCAGGTCGGTGATAATGTCGCCAAAAAGATTGTCAGTAACAATTACATCGAACCATTCCGGGTTTTTAACCATCCACATGCTGATTGCATCAACATGGGCATAGTCGAGCTCAACCCCGGGAAATTCCGTGCCGATATCATAAAAAGCCCTCTCCCACAGGTCAAAGGCATAAGTTAAAACGTTGGTTTTACCGCACAGGGTTAACTTTTTGCGATCCCGTTTATCGCGGCAGTATTCGAAGGCGTAGCGCAGGCAGCGCTCTACCCCGAAACGGGTATTTACTGACTCCTGCACTGCTACTTCCTGTGGTGTGCCCTTGCGCAGGAATCCACCGGCCCCGGCATAGAGACCTTCCGTATTCTCGCGGACCACAACAAAATCGATATCATCAGGCCCTTTATCTTTAAGCGGAGTTGAAACTCCGGGGAATAACTTAACCGGCCGCAGGTTTACGTATAAGTCAAGTTGAAAGCGTAAATTTAAAAGCAATCCCTTTTCCAGGATACCCGGTTTTACATCGGGGTGGCCGATTGCTCCTAAAAATATGGCATCAAAGGTTTTTAACTCCTCCAGGACACTTTCCGGCAGTATTTCACCTGTCTTAAGATACCTGTCGCCGCCTAAATCGTAGTGCTCAGTTTCCAGCTTAAATCCGTATTTCTTTTCTGCTGCTTTTAGAACTTTTAACCCTTCATTAACCTGTTCCAGGCCTGTTCCATCACCGGGCAGAACTGCTATTTTATACATTACTGATACCTCCTTGGTCTAAAGTTGCTGCAGTGGTTTAGATAATAATATCCTATAGAGGGAGCCTTGAAAAGGGCCGAAAAGGAAAAAATGATTAAAATTAGACATGAGCGAAAGATTAATAGCGGATCCTAATTTAAAGCATAAATTTGACTTTAATATTAGCTATCTGTAAAAAAAGCGCTTAATATGATAAAGTAAATAGCAAAGCTCGCATGCATAACTGTATAACTGACTCTAACAACGGGAGTGAAAGAATTGCGCAAGTTGCTTATACCGGACCAACAGCTTAATGATATTTTTGAGATAGATACAGCTTACCTGAAATCAATCGGTATTAAAGGCTTGATTACTGATATGGACAATACCCTGGTAGCATGGAGCGATCGCAGCGTTTATCCACGTCTGGCCGAATGGTTTGCAGCTCTTAAAGAGGAAGGGTTCAAACTATGTATTGTTTCCAACAACAGTGAACAAAAGGGCGAACAGTTGGCCCGCGAGGTCGATATACCCGCAGTCTGGTATGCAATCAAGCCAAGACGTAGAGCCTTTTGTAAGGCTCTGGAAAAGATGGATCTCAGGCCTGAAGAAGCAGCAGTTGTTGGCGACCAGATATTTACCGATGTTCTCGGTGGAAACCGCCTTGGTCTGTATACAATCCTGGTTAATCCAATTTCGGAAAAGGAGTTCATCTGGACAAAAATTTCCAGATTTCTCGAGAGGGTTGTTGCAAATAGACCAAATATCTAATAAATACAAGAAAAATTATTATACAGGAAGGTATTTCCCTTGTTCATGAAGAAATGGAAATTACACGTAAGTTTTTACAAATAAGAAGTAATTTTCACATATATTAGAATTATATACTTGCATATCAAGAAAAATGTGGTAAAATATATAATTATAAGAATTATTGAAACCTGATGATAAAGGCAAAACTTCCGAAAGGTTGTGACGCAAAGCCATGGGTCTGCAGCCCTCTAGTTTTCAGGGTATGATTGCCAGGTTGCCGTAACAGGTGCGTATATTATTTCCACACTAAAGCACCTTTTTGTTAGGCACTGATTGGTTCAGACTGAGAGGTGTAAGATAATGCACACAGACGATCCCGGAAAAGATCTTGATGTAAAACCCTCAAAAGTATTAACATTCCTCAAAAACAGGATGTTTTTGGTAGTTGCCGGATCAATTTTGCTAATTGCTGTTTTACTCAGTATATACAGCGTAGTTGTTTTGCGCAATCAGACTGCTTCAGATGAACCGGCTGTGCCGGAAACCGGAACAGTTGATACGGATGAGGTTAATGGTGAGGTAGCCGGTACTGCGGAAGTCCTTCCTCAGCAGGTCCGCAGCAATAACAGCGACAATACTGATGACAGCCGGGGCTGGTCTGCATTTGATGCAAATGTAGATCCTTTTTCAGATCCGATGAGGTTAACCGGCGTTTTATATGGTGGCCGTGGTGGTGCACTGGCAATTATAGAATCCAGCGGTACTTCATACATTGTTTCCGAGGGAGATTATGTTGATGATTTATGGGCTGTCCGCAGCATTGTCAGGGATTCTGTTGTCCTGCGGGCTCATAACCAGGAAGTAAGGCTGTATTTTGACCAGGCTCCGGAAACCCGGTCGCTGGATTATGATATGAATCAGGGAGAAGAAGAGTTTGAGGAGGGCACTTAGTATATGAGAAAAAAACGCAGAAGCAATCATGCATATCAATTTGATCGGCGCCTGCTATTTGGTATAATCGGAGCTATTGTTTTACTGGTAGCAACAATAAATATTAGTTCTGAGATGCCCTTCCAGGAACAAGTGCAGTCGGCAGTCGAAGAAGAAAAATTAACGGTTGCAGAAGGCCCTGCTAGTAATGAGCAGTCAGAAGAACCTGCCAATCAGCTTGCAACAGCGGGTACCGATAATACAGAAGTACTCTCGGATCAGCTCTGGGCAGATGTGGGTGTTGTTGACGAAGATTTTACAACCCCACGTGCAGCGCACGACTCCACTGATAGAATTTCGCTAAATGTTAAAGATGCTAACCTACTAGATGTATTATCAATGCTCTCATATAAAATCGGAGTTAATATTATATTCCTGGAAGAACCTTCCCAGATAACCATCAAAACACATTCGCTCTCTCCAATTACAACTTTTCAGATTGTCCTGCAAAAAGAAGGCCTTGATTACCTGACCCTGGGAAAAAATTACATCGTCGGTAACAGAGACAGGCTTTATGGTGATTTCACCAACAGGATGTTCCTGTCACGGTTTGACTTATTTTATGTTTCCGCTTCCGACATGGAAAGCTATATACAGGAGCTTGGCATGCCCGTGCAGAGTCTGAGTGTTGATTCAAATCAGAAAGCACTCTGGATGCAGGGCACCCCAATGACCCTTGGTAAAGCCAGGGAACTGATTAATACGCTTGACGTTATAGATAATGCTTCCTTTGCAGAAGGCGGGGGGCGCAAGATTAGAATGCCTGTTGCGACAGCTACCGGCACCAGGGCCCATGAAGAACTTGAGGCCCTGGTGGACCTGCTGAGCATTTTACTTGATGGCTTCCGTGATGGCCGGACAGATATGGGTTGGGTAACCTGGGATCACCCTGATCCGCTGCCGAGTATTTACATGGACTGGGACAGCCCGGTAATCAAACCCTATGATATAAAAATGAAAGTGACCCGTGACTTTGCCGGTAACAGTAGCGATCAAATCCGCTATCTAATTGCCGAAGGTACACCTGATAATATTGAACTTGTAAACCAGATGATCCAGGCAATCGCCGGTACGCCGGCTACTCCATTTGCTTTCGGTATTGATGATGAAGAAATAGAAGCCGAAGGTACCGATTCAGTACAGTGGGTGCCGGACACTCAACAGCAGCAGCAATCTACACCGGCACAGTCATATACTGTCAGCATCAGCGGAGTTCCCTCCACCGGTGGAAGTATTGATGGTGCAGGATCATACACAGTGGGCTCCTATGTAACCGTTAAAGCAACACCCGCTGAAGGGTATGACTTTGTGCGCTGGATTGAAAATGGTTCTGAACTTTCAACCAGTCAATCATACGGATTCACTATCTATGGTAACCGTAATCTTGAAGCTGTTTTTGTTTCTAATAATAATACGGTTGATAGCAGTTCTGACAGTGAAGATGAAAAAAGCAATGAAGAACAGTGAAGGACCTTGTAACAATGTTATGGAGCAGATAATTAATGACTAAAACAAATACATACCCGGTCTCAATGAATGAATTGCTGACCATGGCAGTAGAAAAGGGAACTTCCGATGTCCATATAGTACCCATGCAGCGTCCGATATTTCGCATAAATCGTGAAATGGTACAGCTTACGGAATATCCGGTATTAAAGCCTGATGATGTGAAAGCTCTCCTGGTCCAGGTAGTAAAACCATACCAGGTGGAAATGCTGAAAAAGGACCTGGAGTTGGATTTTTCTCATTCCATAGAAAATGTTGCCCGCTTTAGGGGCAATGTTATGTTTCAAAGAGGAACACCTGCTATTGCTTTTAGAATAGTTCCTTTCAAAGTACCAAGGTTAGAAGATCTTGGTGTGCTTGAAGGGGTCAGGGATCTCTGTTTTCTACCCCGTGGGTTAGTCCTGGTCACCGGTCCTACCGGAAGCGGGAAGTCGACAACCCTGGCGGCAATGATAGACATTATTAACAGTGAACGGGACATGAATATTGTAACCGTAGAAGATCCGATAGAGTTTTTGCATTCGCACAAGATGTCATCAGTGAAACAGCGCGAGGTAGGTATTGACACAAGATCTTTTGCCAGTGCCCTGCGTCATGTTTTACGACACGACCCTGATGTTATCCTGATTGGAGAGATGCGAGACTTAGACAGCATCAGTATTGCCCTGACAGCGGCAGAAACAGGTCACCTGGTATTTTCGACCCTGCATACCCAGACGGCACCGCTGACAATTAATAGAATTGTCGACGCCTTTGCCGAGCACCAGAGAGATCAAATCCGCCAGCAGCTGACCGGTTCACTGCAAGCAGTGCTCTCACAGCAGTTGATACCAAATATTAAGGGCGATGGACGGGTTATGGCCATGGAATTTTTGAAGGCCAATACGGCAGTTCGGACAATGATCCGTGAAGCCAAGGAGCACCAGCTGTACTCAGTCATGCAGGCCAGCCATGCTATAGGAATGCGAACCATGGACCAGACACTCGTAGAGTTATATTCAAAGGGTAAGATTTCGCGGGAAGAAGCGCTGGCCAAGTGTATTGATGTTAACGAAGTAGAAAGGCTGCTGCAAAGACAGACACTATAAAAGTATAGCTTTATAATAGACAGATAAAAATATATTCATCAGGGAGAGGAACCGCGATGGGTTCTTACCAGTACGAAGCAATCAACAAATCCGGCGAAGAGGTAACCGGCCGGATAGAGGCAGAAGGCCAGGATAAAGTAATTGAACGTTTGCGTGGCATGGGCCTTATGCCGATGGAGATAAAAGAAGTCAAGGAGTCATCACTTTTTGGTTCTTTTAAGTTTTCTCCGAAAGTTAAGCTCGGTGATTTGAGCCTGTTCAGCCGCCAGATGGCTGCGATGATAAATTCCGGTATTCCCCTAACCAGGGCCCTGCATACGTTAAGTAAGCAGGTCACCAATAAATCACTGGGCAGCGCCCTTGCGGAGATTGCCCGCAATGTGGAAGGCGGGGTCAGTTTCAGCGAGGCCCTTAAAGGCTACCCGAATATATTTACCGAACTATATGTTAATATGGTTAGCGCCGGTGAAGCCGGGGGGGCACTTGAAGCTACTTTGAATCGGCTTTCTACACAGCTGCAGAAGGATAAAGAGCTTCGCGATAACATCAAGTCAGCCTCCTTTTATCCACTGGCTGTAATGGCATTTGCCGTTATCATATTATTCGCCATGCTTTTTTTCCTGGTTCCTATTTTTGTCGGCTTTTTCCCGGATGACGCGGAGCTACCAGGACCTACACGGGTTATTATTGCTGCTTCAGATGGGTTGCAGAACTACTGGTATATCATATTTCCCCTGCTTGCCCTGATTGTTTTTGCCGTTAGATTTTATGCAAAAAGTGATCCCGGTAAAAGGAAGCTGGACAGGATCAAGTTACGCCTCCCGGTTTTCGGTGAACTGATTCAAAAAACAGTTGTTGCCAGTTTTGCCCGGACTTTCTCAACTATGATGGCAACAGGTGTCCCGGTTGTTGCCGCCCTGGAAGCATCTGGTAATGCAACAGGCAACTCTGTAGTTATCGAAGCAACCAAAATTGCAGGCGAGAAAATACAGGAGGGAAGTACAGTTTCCACCCCACTCGAAGAGAGCGGGGTATTCCCCCCGATGGTTACCCATATGATTTCCGTAGGTGAGGAAACAGGGGATATCCCTGATATGATGGACAAGGTAGCCGATTTTTTTGAAGAAGAAGTGGCAACGATGACCAAGGGGCTTACATCACTGATCGAACCGTTGATGCTCGTGGTAATCGGAGTTTTAGTTGGCGGCATGTTGATTGCCCTTTACCTGCCGATCTTTACCGTAATTACACAGATTTAAACTGTCTCTAGTGGGGAGATGTAAACGGATGGCTCTTGGAGGAAATAGTAATGCTGTAGGCCTTGAAATCGATACCGGTATGGCCCGGGCAGTTGAATCTGCCGGCAGCGCGGCCAGGCCGAAACTGGTCACGATGACCCTGGGTATTTTGCCGGATGAATCAGTTGATGAGGGAATGATTGTCGACCCCCGGGAAGTCGGGACAGCTTTGAGTGAACTTTGGAGATCCGGTGGGCTAAAAAGCCGCAGGGTTTTACTGGGCATATCAAACCAGGGAGTCCTGGTTCGTTATGCTACCATTCCTAAAGTCCCGCCGGATAAACTGAAAAATGTAATCAAATTTCATGCCCAGGAACATCTGCCTATTCCACTGGACAGCGTGGTAATGGATTACCAGGTAATAGGTGAAACAAAATCCGATGACGATAAAACCCTCCTGGAGATCCTGCTGGTAGCAGCACGCCGCGATATGCTTAAAGGCTTTTTAGAGGCCCTTGAACTGGCCAAACTTGAGCCGGCTGATATTGATGTTTCAACATTAAGCCTGCTGCGCACTTTGCCGCCGACTGCCATGGAAAGGACCGTTGCCGTTGTTAACGTGGCAAACGGGTTGAGCAATATTCTGGTTGCAGACCGTGGCCGGCCCCGCCTGGCTCGCCTGGTATCAGTAAAACTAAAAGACCTGGCCGATGGGGCTGGCGTTTCACTGGTTGATGTTCTGGAAATAGGTAACGGGAGCTCAGGTAATGCAAGAAAAGCATATGATAGCTGGACTTCATCCCTGATTGGCGAGATTAGATCTTCGCTGAACTATTACCAGAACCAGGATAACGCATCTCCCCTTGAGGCTATCATATTAAATGGTCGGGGAGGCCGTCTGCAAGGAATTGACAAGCAGCTGGAAAATGCTCTTGGACTGCCGGTACGGCTTGTAAACCCCTTTGCCGCTTTTAGCAATGCAGATAGGATTATGAAAGAGTCAGGTGTCAGTGCCGTGGAATATGCTATAGGTGCCGGCCTGGCCCGACGCGGTCTGGAGGGATCATAGGTGGAATATGTCAGCTTACTGCCGCCTGAAATAAAGGCAAAACGAAAACAGGAACAAAAACAGCGGATCCTGATCAGAGTTGCCCTGGTTATATTCGTGATCATTCTAATTATTTATGCATATTTGCTGGTCGGCTCAATTATGGCCCGCAGCAATCTTGAATCCCTGCAGAGTGAGCGTCAACTGCTTGAAAATCAGGCTGCAGCCCTGGAAGAATACGAAGTTCTTTATAACGAAATGAATACAGCCGAGAACAGGTTAAACATGGCCATGGGCGAAGTTCCTTCCTGGGCAGAATTCATGCAGGATCTTGGCTTAACCCTTCCACCCGGTGTATGGCTATCCGATATGACTGTAAGCTTTGCTAATGAAACCGGCACTTTTAACATGCGGGGATGGGCATACAACCACAGCGGGGTTGCAGAAATGCGCGAAGAAGTGGAAAAAATGGAGCAGTTAAATAACCTCAGGATTCGGACTTCAACTGAAACTACCTATAACGGGCAGGAAGTAGTGCAGTTTGTGTTGGATGCCGAGGTGCTGCCCGGCACGCCATATATTGAAGTTGAAGAGACTGAACCTGCTGAGGAAGAACCGTCAGAAGAGGAGGAAGACTAAAATGAAAGCGCTCAATGAGTCTTCAAAACGAAATATTGTCATCGCCCTGATCGTTTTAGTTTTTATCCTCGGGTTAGTGCTTGTTTATGTTCAGGCTAATACTTTAAGTGATCTAAGGGCTGAAGTTGAAGCAGAGGAGATGGCGGTGATCGCCGCGCAAAACCGCTTAAACCGCCTGATGCAGCACCGTGAAAATGCTTCAGAATATGAGCAGAGGTTGGCTTTTGCCAAAAGAATGATTCCAGAACAGCCCGGTGAGGAAAATATCCTCCGCTATATCCACCGCATTACTGATGATAATGATTTGCGTGCTGTAGAAATACGCTTTGACGGACGTTCTGAAATGGATGGTTATACGGCAATGCCGCTATCTATTACCGTAGAAGGCAGCTTTCAAAATACCCGCTCCATGCTAAGACAGCTGTTAAATGGTGAGCGCGCTATCCGTGTCAATAATATCAATTTAAACAGAACTGGTGATGCCGGTACCGCTCTTCGTATCTCCATCTCTGCCAACGCCTTTTACAACCATGGTAATTAATGATAAAATACTCCCACGAAAATTGCTGTTTTAAAAAAGGCATTCGTTTACTTATGAGAGGTGCAGCAAATGGAGGCTTACCAAACAGGTTTAGGCTCTAAACGTGATGGTATCGGTGAGATACTGGTATCTTCAGGTGAAATAACCCGCGATCAGCTTGATAAAGCTCTTGAAATGCACCGGGAAAAGGTGCAAAAAGGCGGGCGTGGTTTGCTTGGGCAGACCCTGATTGATCTCGGCTTTACCACAGAGGAAGCTGTTACCAGGGCTGTTGCCCGTCAGGCCAACGTGGACTTTGTTTCTCTCGAAGAATATGATATTGATGCAACTGCAGGTGCACTGCTTGATCCCGATTCTGCCAGGCGCTACCAGTCGCTGCCGATTGGCTATGATAACGGCAGGCTTGTAGTGGCGATGATGCACCCTAATGATATTGTTACCATAGATGATATCCGGCTGATTACCGGCTATGAAGTAAAACCCGTTTGTGTATCCGACACCGAGTTAAAAGTAGCCATAGAGCAGTATGCCCGGGCCAGTGCCGATATTGAAGCAAGCGGCGATGGTGATCATGAAGAACATGATGATACCCAGGGCACGGAGGATATTCAGACCTCTGTCGGTGACAAGCCAGCTGTACAGCTGGCCAACCTGATCTTTAACCAGGCCATCCGCAACTCTGCCAGCGACGTGCATATTGAACCACAGGAAAAAAGCCTGCGCGTTCGTTTTCGTATCGACGGAGTATTGCACGAAGTGATGCAGCCCCCGGTGAGACTGCACGCTTCGCTGGTTTCACGGATAAAGGTCATAGCCGGTATGGATATAGCCAACCGGCGCAGTCCAC
>SLBE01000206.1 GCA_007126465.1 Syntrophomonadaceae bacterium
CCTACAGCTACGAAGGACAGACCCAGGAGATGGATACGCCGCTGACGTTCGTGGGCCCGCCTGAAGGCGGCGATGACCCGACACCCGGTGACTACACCGGGACGATCGACTCCGCGACAGCCACGCCAACTCTCGTCGACGTGCGCCCCGTGGGCAACAGCGGCGAATATCGGCTGTGTCAATCATTGAAGATCCAAGCATTCACCACCGATGTCGATGCAGCGAACGGTGACACGGTCAGTGCTCTCTTCAACCCGACCACGGGTCCAACCGATGTGCGTCTCGAGGACAATGGGAGTGGCTTGTACAGCCACACATGGGCGGCTGGTTCGACGTCTCCGTGGCAACCCCCAGCCGGCGTTCTAATCACTGAGACCTTCAGGATCAGTGCCCGGGATGGGCTGTCCACGCCCGCCCAGGAATCGAACGTCGCGGACGTCGAAGTGAACTTCCGGCTCACCGAGGGAAACAAATGTCCATGAGCCGTCACCGACGCGAACGTTGCGAGCAGGGCTTCGCACTCGTTGAACTCCTCGTTGTGCTCGTCATCCTGGGCGTCGTCGGGGGAATAGTGACCACCGCCGTCGTGACATCCCTACGGGCATCGAGTGCCACAACGTCGCGAGTGATCGCTCTCGACGAGTTACAGACCGCCATGCAGCGCGTCTCCCGGGATCTGCGTGCCGCCGAATTGTTCATCATCACCGACAGCACAGCGGTCGACCGCGAGGTGACCGTGGTGGTGTTCCGGAACGGCGAGGAGCAGGAGGTGACCTACCGCGTCGAGAACCGTGATGGCGTGGACGTCCTGGTGCGTGAAGACACCGGACAGACCCTGATCACGCTGGTGGACAACTGCGAGGTGCCTGACGAGGAGCCGGACGGAGACGAAGGCGCTGCGGAGACAGATCCCATCGCGTCCTGCGCGGAGCCCGTCTTCACCTACCTGAACTCTGATGGGACCGAGATCGTTTGCGATGGCGACTGCGCGAACGCCTACTCCAAGGCCCGTCAGGTCGAGATCCGATTCATCCGTGGCATCAACGACCGAGAGCCGGTCATCGTGGAGAGTCTCGTGAACGTCAGGAACACACGGTACGAAGGAGGCACGTTCTGATGGCTTGCCCACGAGGTTCCGATGATGGATCGCTCGCGATCGTGCTACTGGCGGCGCTCGTGCTCGGTGGCGTGATCGCTGCACTGTTCATCACGGTCGACACCGGGGTCGAGACCGCACGTCGTGACCGCAACTGGCACGCGGCCATCAACGCCGCCGATGCCGGCGTGCAAGAAGCCATCAGTGTGATCCGGGCCGATGACGTCGAGGGCGCATGCCCTGGGGGCACCTGCACGGGACAGCTCGATGACGGTGGCTCCTACGTTGCGACGTACACGGAGACCCCTCTGGGCTATGAGGTCTGCTCTGTGGGTGATTTCAACGGCGTGAATCGGCAGGCCTGCGCGCAGTTCGATCTGAATCTTCTCGTCGGCGGAGCAGGGGTGATCGGGCTCGACCTGGTGCGTCTCGACGGATCGTCACCCGGGATCGTCACACCCATCATCATCGGCACTGCGGGTGACTTCCAGAACGTGACCAACTCCTGTGACAAGATCGAGGAGGTCGAGATCTACAACGAATCGCCGGCCGACAACCCGTGCTCCGATCAACCAGTAACGAGGACCAACCGCCAGTTCTCGAACATCGCCGAGTATGAGTTCGTCGAGGGTATCTGCTCGGATCCAGACGATGTATGGACGGCATACCCTTCACAACCTGCTGCCGGTGATAGCCGCCAACCCTGGACCTACGGCCAGGACTACTGCACACGCCTCGTCGACATCCCGAGCAACGTCGACATCCAACTCGTCGGCGATCCCGCCGCCGGACCGGTGCGTGTCTTCGTTGATCCGGGGGACACCACCTCCGCGGCAGCGAAGTACGCAGGGAACGGAACGGTGAACACGAACGGCAGTGCGATCGACCTGCAGTTCTTCATCAGGCAAGGTTCGCTGGACCTTGACATGAAGGGCACTACCGCCATCAACGCCGTGTGGTATGCGCCCGCTTCGACCTGCGATGTCCGTGGCAACGTCACCTTCACCGGCGCTGTCCTATGCAAGCGCGTCGACTTGGGCGGTAACGTCAACTTCATCGTTCCGGACGACATCCGAACCCTCCGGGCGGGACCGACAGTGCTCGAACGGTGGTTCGAGCAATAGCACAGGACGGTGGCAGGCCGGCGGAGAGGATCTTGACGCTCGACGGTGGTCGGTAGGCTCCTGCCCCCGCACCGGCCCGAGGTCGTCCGTGTTCCGTCTGCGTCTGCTGACCGCCGGGGAGTCCCACGGTCCCGCACTCGTCGCGACCGTTGAGGGCCTCCCGGCCGGTCTGGTCGTGTCCTCGAGGCTGCTCGCGGCCGAGCTCGCCCGGCGGCGGCTCGGCCACGGCCGTTCCCCCCGGATGTCCTTCGAGGTCGACGACCTCGAGGTCCTGGCGGGGGTGCGCCACGGCCGCTCCCTGGGCTCTCCCGTCAGCGTCGTCATCCGCAACACCGAATGGCCCAAGTGGGTCGACGCGATGGACCCCGAGCCACGAGACGACCTGGAGGCGATCCGGGCCACCGGCCGGGGCGCACCGCTCACCCGGCCACGGCCCGGTCACGCCGACCTCACCGCCGCGCTGAAGTACGACTACGAGGATGTCCGCGATGCCCTCGAGCGCGCCTCCGCCCGGGAGACCGCCGCCCGGGTCGTCGCCGGCACCCTCGCCAAGCAGCTGCTCAGTGAGGTCGGAGTGATGATCGTCTCCCACGTCGTGCGGATCGGCGAGGTGGCCGTGCCAGACGACGCTGCCCGGCCCGGCCCAGACGACCTCGATGTCGTCGACGCCTCCGAGGTCCGGTGCTCCGACGCAGAGGTCGC
>SLBE01000226.1 GCA_007126465.1 Syntrophomonadaceae bacterium
ATCGGCTGGGAATGGCCCAGGCTTTTGAAAAGGCCGGTTGTAAAATGACCTATGGAGATATTCCATTTGTCCTCGGGCTGCCAGTGCCCCTGAAGTCACTTAAAAGTCTGGCCATGGTTGCACGGGTCCTTGCTCCGCTGGTCGGCCAGCTGCCTTTTACCATGATTTATCCCACAGGTGACAAACAGGCTATCAACAAAACTCGCTTTCCCCGCTATTTTTTCGACAATGATATTATTGCCGGTGATTTTCATTTCATACATCGTTATATGCCGGAAGAACTGCCGGGTAAAACTATTGTTACCAACACTGTTACCAGTGATGACGTGGAATTTTTAAAAGAACGAAAATTAAAAACCCTGATTACAACCACCCCTGAGATGGAAGGACGATCTTTCGGGACAAATGTTATGGAAGCTCTCCTGGTATGTATGGCCGAAGGTAAAGAGGAGCTCAGCGAGGAACAATACAATTCCCTTCTCGATCAGCTTGATTTGAAGCCGCGAATCGTTGAATTGAACCGGGAGAATTAAAAACTCTAGATTTTCTTGACAATATAGTACGCACGCCTTATAATAAATCAAAAATTAATGATTGTTGATAGCGGTGTCAGGATTTACCTTGGCACTAACTTTTTTGTAGAAAGGCTTCTTCATTATTTGAAGCCGTTCTTTATTTAGACAGCATAGATTAAAACAGATATTGCGAGGAACTTAGAAAAGCATTATTTTTAACATTTTTGCTAACCGTTGAAGGAGGGATTATTATGGAAAACAATGAAGAACTGCTGTTAACTAAAGACGGCCTGGAGAAGCTTGAAAATGAGCTTAACCATTTACGGACGGTTAAACGGAAGGATATTGCTGCCCGTATTAAGGAGGCAATATCATATGGAGATATCACTGATAACTCTGAATATGAGGATGCGAAAAATGAGCAGGCTTTTATAGAGGGTAGAATTATAACCCTTGAAAAGATGCTGCGCAGGGCCCGTATCCTTGAGAAAGATGATAATGACGACTTTAACATTTCCCTGGGTTCTACAGTTAAGCTTAAGGATGTAAATTCAGGTAAGGAGTTTGAATACACACTTGTCAGCACAGCTGAAGCAGACCCGACTGAAAAGAAGATTTCTAACGAATCACCGGTTGGTAAGTCTCTGATCGGTCTTTGTGTTGGCGATGAAGTGGAAGTTAAGGTTCCGGCGGGATTAATGAAATACCGGGTTGAAGAAGTTAATTAAAGCTTAATGGGGGCAAGTATAAAATGGAGCAGGAGCAGCAGGAACTAAATGAGCTATTACAGGTGCGGCGCCGGAAACTGGATGCCTTAAGGGAAAAAGGTATAGAACCTTTCGGTCAAAAATTTGAAGCAGATCGCTATTCAACAGACATTCTAGACAATTTCGAGCAAATAGAAGGAAAAGAAGTAACTATCGCCGGCAGGTTAATCAGTATCCGTTCGCACGGTAAAGCTGCTTTTGCCCATTTGCAGGACTACCAGGGCAAGGTCCAGATCTATATTCGCCAGGACCAGGTCGGAGAAGAACAATACGAAAACTTTGACCTGATTGATATTGGTGATTTTATCGGCTGTGTTGGTGAAGTTTTCAAGACCCGTAAGGGAGAGGTAACGGTCAATGTCAGAGAATATACCTATCTGGCTAAGGCCCTGCGCCCCCTGCCCGAAAAGTGGCATGGTTTGAAAGATGTCGATCTTCGTTACAGGCAGCGTTATGTTGACTTGATTGTAAACGAAGAAGTGCGGCAGACCTTTATTAATCGCAGTAAAATTATCTCGACCATGCGCGAACTGCTTAATGGGTGGGGCTTCCTTGAAATGGAAACACCGATCATGCAGACAATTGCCGGCGGCGCCCTGGCCCGTCCATTTGTAACTTATCATAATACGCTTGACATGAAACTGTACCTGCGTATTGCCACTGAACTGCATCTAAAAAGGCTGCTTGTTGGTGGTTTAGACAAGGTTTATGAGATCGGACGCATTTTCCGTAATGAAGGTATTTCAACTATTCACAACCCGGAGTTTACTTCCGTGGAGATATACCAGAATTATGCTGATTATGAAGATATGATGGCCATTACCGAAAACCTGGTTTACCAGATTGCCCAGAAAGTTTTTGGTACGGGTAAAATCGACTTCCAGGGCCGTGAAGTTGACCTGACCCCGCCCTGGCCGCGCGAAACAATGATTGACATGGTTCGCAAATATTCCGGTGTTGATTTTTCACAAATTCCTGATAAAGAAGCTGCTTTTGATGCGGCGGTAAAGGCCGGGCTTGAACCTGACAAAGGCCTGCCCTGGGGAGAAATACTATACATGTTTTTCGAGGAATTTTGTGAGGAGCAGCTGCTGGAGCCGATTTTTGTTACCGATTTTCCGATTGAGGTTTCGCCTCTGGCCAAAAAAATGCCTTCCGATCCCCGTTTGACCCTGCGCTTTGAAGGTTTTATCGCCGGATGGGAGATTGCCAATGCATTTACCGAGTTAAATGATCCCATTGATCAGCGGGAACGTTTTGAGCAGCAGCTAGGTAAACGGGAATCCGGGGACGATGAAGCGCATGTGATGGACGAAGATTTCATTAATGCCCTTGAACACGGTATGCCTCCTGCCGGCGGCCTGGGAATAGGAATCGATCGGCTGGTTATGCTGTTAACAGATAACGTTTCCATTAGGGATGTCATCCTGTTTCCCACCCTGAAACCCCTTTCGGGCGGAGAATAAATTTCATTTTTTGCAAAAAAAGATGAAAAATACATTTGACAACATTATCTGTCTGTGCTATTATTAAAAGGTCGTGCTCAATCGATTGAATTGAGTGACAGCGTTCTTTGAAAACTGGATAGGGTAAGGAAATATGGTCTCTGTGATGGAGAAATTTTTTTTGTCGCAA
>SLBE01000168.1 GCA_007126465.1 Syntrophomonadaceae bacterium
GGATGTAAACCAGCAGGCTGCGGGTCTGTTTTCGGTCATATTCTGCCTGCTCACCCTCGTCTTTAAGGTAGAGATAGTGCTTGCTTATTTCAACGTACCAATCACAGAAATCATTCCAGAGAAATTCGTAGACCTGGCGCGCTGCTTCCCCCAGCTCATATTTATCTAAAAGCATTGTAGCTTTTTGGACTGTCTCATTATAGCGGTGCAGGATCCAGCGGTCGGCCCTGTCCAGGTTATCCGGGAGGTTATTTGGATCGAAAGGAGCAAATGAAGGCTCTTCCTGATCCTGGTCAGTTAAGTTCATCAAAACAAAACGTGAAGCATTCCAGATTTTATTGGCGAAATTTCTTCCCGCTTCTACTCCTTCTTGCCTGAAGCGCTGGTCATTGCCCGGTGCCTGACCGGTAACCAGGGTAAAGCGCAGGGTATCTGCCCCGTAGTTATCGATTACTTCAAGTGGATCAATACCGTTGCCCAGCGATTTGCTCATTTTGCGGCCAAGCGGATCGCGAACAAGCCCGGTAATGTAAACTGTATGGAATGGCACTTCTTTCATAAATTCAAGACCCATAAACATCATCCGGGCTACCCAGAAGTAGATAATATCATAAGCAGTCACCAGGACAGACGTGGGGTAAAAATGTTGCAAATCAGGCGTTTTTTCCGGCCAGCCCAGTGTGGAAAAAGGCCACAGAGCAGAACTAAACCAGGTGTCCAGGACATCGGAATCCTGTTCCAATTTACTACCGCCACAGGAGGGACAGATAGTCGGTTCGGTATAGCTGACAATCACTTCGCCACATTTGCAATACCAGGCCGGGATACGATGCCCCCACCAGATCTGTCTTGAAATACACCAGTCATGAATATTTTCCAGCCAGTTGTTATAGGTACGGGCGAACCTTGGCGGGACAAAGCCTGTCCGACCATCCTTCACTGCCTGCAGGGCCGGTTCAGCCAGAGGTTTCATTTTAACAAACCACTGCCTGGAGATAAGCGGTTCAACTACCGTCTGGCAGCGCTGACAGCGCCCCAGGGCATGTTCATGATCTTCAATTTTTTCTATCAGGTCCAGCGCTTTTAAGTCTTCAAGCACCTGCTTGCGGCAGTCATATCGATCCATACCCTGGTAAGGGCCGGTTGCTTCAGTCATTTTTGCATCTTCATCGATAGCTTTGATTATCTCAAGATTATGGCGCTGCCCGATAGCAAAATCGTTTGGATCATGGCCCGGGGTAACCTTAACGGCACCGCTGCCAAATTCGGGATCAACATAATCATCTGCCACAATAGGAATTTCTTTATTTATAAGGGGAAGGGTAACTTTTTTGCCGACCAGGTCGGCATAACGCTTATCTTCGGGGTGAACAGCCACTCCACTATCACCAAGCATTGTTTCCGGGCGGGTCGTCGCTACGGTAATTGAAGTTGAGCCATCAGTTAAAGGGTATCGAATATGAATAATTGATGATAATTCGTCTTCATGCTCAACTTCTATATCGGAAAGGGCGGTGTGGCAGCGCGGACACCAGTTAATCATATAGTCGCCACGGTAAATCAGGCCTTTTCTGAAAAGATCAACGAAAACTTTCCGCACTGCCCTGGAGCAACCTTCGTCCATGGTAAATCGTTCACGAGACCAGTCACAGGAAACCCCCAGGCGGTAAAGCTGCCTGGTGATCCGGGCATGGTAGGTGTCTTTCCAGTCCCAGACTTTCTCTAAAAATGCTTCGCGTCCCATCTCAGCAGGGCTTTTGCCTTCTTCTGCCAGGTGTTTTTCCACCACGTTCTGAGTGGCAATGCCGGCATGATCACTGCCCGGCAGCCAGAGTGTGTCATAGCCCTGCATCCGCTTCCAGCGGATCAGGATATCCTGGATCGTATTATTAAGGGCATGCCCCATATGTAAAGATCCGGTTACATTTGGCGGGGGTATAACTATGGTGTAGGGTGTCTTATCGGGGTTCCTTTCAGCTTTAAAATATTCACCATCCAGCCAAAACTGGTACCTGCTGGCTTCTACCTCAGAAGGTTCATAAACAGGAGGAAGCGTAGTTTCAGACATCTGGTCACCTCATTACAGCATTAAGAATAAAACAGTTATGACAAAGAGAATTCCCACTTAACTCACACTAAATAATTATACTGCTCCACTCTTTTAAATACAAGGCAGAATTAAAAGAACACACCGGGCAGAAAAAAAAGCCCCCTAAAAGGCAGACCAAAGAACAATAATTACTCAGCCTATATCGTTATGCACTGCCCTGCCTGCTTTAGAAAGCTGAAACGAGTGTATATTACTGGCACGGAAATACCGTTTCAACAAAGCCTGAAGTGAACGTAAAGTGAGTGCAAGAAATTAGGCGACGAAGTGAAGCCTGGAGCAGGTTGGCCTACATGGATGTAGACCGCCTCGAGAAGGGCCCGGATGGCCCGTCGAGAGGGTAACCAAAGCGGAAGGCTGAGACTGAGTCGGATCCTAATTTTGCACGCAGCGATCAGAGAGCGAAGGCTTTCTATAACGATATAAAAGAATAACCCAGGCGAAAGGCTAAGCTAAGCCATTGCAGTTACAGTTTAAACGATCGGCGTGTAAAGTTTTTCTTAAGCTGGCTGGGCAGCTACAAAAACTAATTACTATGCAACCGATCTATGTCGAGCTTTGCTTGCTAGTCGAGCCAGGCACTGCCGCCTATTTGTTGCTTTCCGCAGACAGGTTAATCCCCTGCCCGGCACCTTCCTCAAATAGCTTGTAACCCAGGTCAAAAGCCTCCTGGTTTAACTCGCCGCTGCCCTTGGGCGCCATCTGAAAAATGCTGTCTTTAAATATTTGCCGGTCAATTAAATTTGTAGCAGCATTAATTACGCCCAGCGCCAGCATGTTGGCAACAACTTCTTTCTTAATTATTTCCC
>SLBE01000229.1 GCA_007126465.1 Syntrophomonadaceae bacterium
CTGCGGCACTATGCCGGCCCTGAGCCTGGTGCGCCTTTGCTACAGCGGAGAATACAGCATGGAAGAAGCGATTAAACTTTTGACATCCCGGGGCGGAATTTATTCCTATCTCGGCACAAAGGATTTCAGCGAGGTGGAAACAGCTGTAAAAGAAGGCGATCAAGAGGCAACCGAAGTTGCTGAAGCGATGGCTTACCAGGTAGCGAAGGAAATCGGTGCCATGTCCACCGTGCTCGATGGGCAGGTTGATTATATAGTGCTGACCGGCGGGATGGCCCATGCAGAAAACTTTGTGGGTATGATCGAAAAAAAAGTTTCTTTCATAGCGCCCTTGTCGGTAATACCGGGGGAAGAAGAGCTTGAAGCCCTGGCTGCCGGCGCGCTGCGCGTACTGCGCGGTGAAGAGGAAGCCTCGAGGTATTAAGATATTTTTAAAGCGGGAGGTTGATCAAAGATGGCATTTGAAAACTTTTACCAGGTTATATCGGCTGTAAAAGAACTGCCCCCCTGTAAACTTTGTGTTGCAGCGGCTGCCGAAGAATCTGTCCTTGAGGCGGTTAGAGACAGCCGCAAAGAAGGTCTGGTTGACTTTGTTTTAATCGGCCACGAAGAACAGATCTGGCGCCAGGCCATGACTGTCAGTCTTAACCTGCAGGGCATCGAGATTATTGATATTGCCGATTCTGTTGAAGCCACGCACCGTGCAGTTAAAGAAGTTGCTGCCGGCAGGGCCGATATTTTGATGAAAGGCATGGTTAACAGTTCCGATTTTCTAAGAGCGGTGCTTAATCCTGAAGGGGGAATGCGCAGGGACCGCATTTTAAGCCACTTTGCCATCTACGAGGTGCCCGGATATTACCGTTTAATCTATATGACCGACGGTGGCCTGAATGTCAGTCCGAACCTTGATCAGAAAAAAGCCATTTTACTTAATGCAGTTGAATTTCTGCAGTCAATCGGTATTGACCAGCCCAGGGTTGCCATTTTGACTGCAAATGAAAAGGTTGATCCGAAAATACCGGCTACTGTAGATGCCCGGGCTTTGAAAGAGATGGCCGGAGAAGCCTTTCCCGGGGCAATTGTAGACGGTCCGACTCCCCTTGATATTGCGGTCAGTTATGAATCGGCCCTGCATAAAGGGATTGAAAGCCCCGTTGCCGGCAAAGCCGATATCTTGATGGTGCCGAATATCGAATCAGGCAATATTCTTGGTAAAGCGATTATTTATTTTGCCGGAGGGCGGATGGGGGGCCTGGTTCTCGGGGCCAGCCGGCCGGTAATTTTAACTTCACGCAATGAACCACCAATGGGTAAAATGGCATCGATTGCACTGGCCGCATATTCCGTGGCACGTAATAGAAATAAAAAGGAATGAAAGAGATTAAAAGTATTATCACTCTTGGCAGGCCCATGGATTTAAGTTATCCGACCAACCGGTTAATAGTTTTTGTTTCCGTCACGCTATTTGCCTTATATTTTGCTTACCTTCTGCTTACTGCTGTTCCGGCAGCAGAAGCTTTATCAATTGCTTTTAGTGCCGGTATAGCTGTGTTTTTATGCTGGGCTATAGGACGGGAAGTTGATCCCGCTTATGAATGGTCTGCTTTTTTTGCTTTGCCACTTGTTCTTGCTGCAGCTTTTTATTATGTTTCTCCAGACTTATTGAGCCTGCTTTTTATCCTGCTGGCTATGCGCTTTTTAAACAGGAGCACCGGGTTGCGGGCTACAGTTTTTGATGCTTTGATGCTGATTTCCTTGGGTATCGCGCTTTTTAGTAATGGTGTTTACACCGGTTTGCCCCTGCTGCTGGTTGTTTTTACCGTCGACTTTATATTGGAACCGGTCGCCCGTAAGCTTTTAATATTTATTCTACCTGCCTTTGCGGCTCTTGTATTCAGCTTTTACCTTTTCAATACCTATATGGACTACAGTATTAATATTTCGGTTACTGCAGCATTGCTCGTATTTTTACTGGTTATTTTTATAATTTATGTTATTATTGCAACAGGTAAAGATATTGTGCCCGGTGACAGCAAAGAAATTCAGCCCGATATCAGGCGAATCAACCTGGCCCGCTTGTGCCTGGTCATCTTCATTATTATTAATGTATTGCAAAAAGGTGAAAGCGCGTTTGTGATGTTTTATCCGGCTGCTTTTGCTATAGCCGGTGCAGGTTTGTACCATATCTTCCAAAATATTAAAAATTCATTAGTAAGGTGATTTTGTGAAAGGTCTGAAATTATTTGCAGCAATAATAATTTTTCTTGTGCTGATCTCAGTCGGCTGGGCATACCAGGGCGGACTCAGTGCAAACCGGACTATATTTAACCAGGATTATTACGAACAAATGCTGGTTGAAACGAACCTCAGTACCAGCATCCATGAGCATCTACAGGAAACAATCCTGGAAGAAATGTCTGAAGAAATGCCTGATCATATGGCTGCTGTCGTTACCAGGGTTTTACTAATGGTATTTACCGAGGAATGGTTTGCAGAGCAGACAATAATGATTACTGATGATTTTGTCCGCTATGTTACCGGTGAGCAGCAATCAATTCAGGCCGTGATTGACCTGCGGGAAGAAAAGGAAGAGTTAAGTAACAGGCTGGAAATGGCCCTGACAGTCATCCCCGAACAGATTTTGCGAATGCTTGGCTTCGATCCGGAAGAACTGTATCTTTTGGCCGATGTCTTAATTGAACAGATGCCGCTTCCTGACCGTCTGCCCTTAGAGCAGTTATTGATGGAACAGGAAGCGGGCAGGGACTTATTAAACCTGCTCAGCCTGGCCAGGCAATTTTGTAGTGTTTATCGTTACATTACTGCGGCCGTTTTCATTCTTGGCTTGATTGTTCTCTTTTTTCTGACCGGACTCTCCAGTGCCTTGAAGTGGTTTGGTGCAGCAG
>SLBE01000081.1 GCA_007126465.1 Syntrophomonadaceae bacterium
CAGCGATGCTGCCGTATACTGCGCAACCATGTAGCCATCATTAAGGCCGGGTTTGTTAACCAGGAAAGCAGGCAAGCCCCTGCTTAATGCCGGATTTGTTAACCTTTCAATTCTCAGGTGGGAGATGTTGGCCAATTCAGCCAGGGCGATAGTGAGAAAATCCATTACCAGCGCTATGGGCTGTCCGTGGAAATTACCTCCCGAGAGAACCTCGCCTGTTTCCGGAAAAACCAGGGGGTTATCTGTGACAGAATTTATTTCCCGCTCAATTACAGATTTAACATAGTTAATGGTATCCTTTGAAGCGCCGTGAACCTGGGGGATACAGCGCAGTGAATAGGCGTCCTGCACGCTCTTGCCGGCCGCACCTTCGATGATTTGGCTGCCTTCAAGCAAATCGCGCATATTCCTGGCAGTTTCGATTTGGCCGGGATGGGGGCGAATATCATGAATTTTATGGTCGTAGGCTTGTGGAACGGCTTCTAATGCTTCTGCGCTCAGCGCTCCGAATAAATCGGCATGGCATGCCAGTTTTTCTGCATCATAGACAGCCAGCACCCCCAGCGCGGTCATGGCCTGCGTTCCATTGCAAAGCGATAGCCCTTCTTTTGCCTTCAGGAAAACAGGCTCGATTCCAGCCCTTTTCATAGCTTCACTACCGGCAATCAGCTGCCCGTCATAATATGCTTTGCCCCTTCCCATTAAAACCAGGGCAAGATGTGAAAGCGGCGCCAGGTCACCGCTGGCCCCGACAGATCCTTTACAGGGAACATGGGGATGAACCTTTCTGTTTAACATTTCCAGCATGGTTTCCACTATAACCGGTCTCACCCCTGAATTACCATAAGCCAGTGAGTTCGCCCTGAGTAATAGCATTGCCCTGACCACTTCTTCAGGAAAGGGATCGCCAACCCCGGTTACACAGCTGACTACCAGGTTATATTGCAGCAGGTCGATTTCGTCTTCACTTATTGATACATCGCTAAGCTGCCCGAAGCCGGTATTTACGCCGTAAACAACCTTCTTCTCAGCCAGGATAGCTTCTATTAAGTCCCGCGAGCGGTTTATTTTATCCCGGGCTTCCGGGGATAACTCAACTTCTGTGTAGTTACGAGCCACCCGGACAACCTTATCAATGGTCAGGTTTGAGCCATCAATCTGCATAATCATTGTTTATCCCCCTTAAGGTGCTTTCTTTTTAGGCTAAAATGATCTAAAAATAAAACGGAAACCTTCCAGTAAAAAAGACATTGTAGTAAATGCTTAACTCTTTATGCAGCGGATCCTGGCTGTTCTTATTACCCTAATCAATAAGATTGGTTTCAATAAATTGATTTATAGAGAAATCATGAACGTGCAAATAGTTTGCCATGATATCTTCCATGAATGCCAGCGGGACCGGCCCCACCAGTTCTGCTCCGGTAATATTCACCCCGTAACGCTTAGCCTGGGCCCGGATACTTTCCATCACTATGGAGGGCGGAGTTTTAGTGTAATCTGTCAGGTTCATCGATACCTGGACCTGGTCCTTTTCCTTAATCCTTAAGCCGATTGCCCTGACATAACGGAAACCACCCTTGGAATGTCTGACGGCATCAGCTATCGCCTTTGCCACGGAGAGGTCAGTGGTGTTTAAGTTTACGTTAAAGGCAACCAGGGGCATCCTGGCTCCGGTCATCACTGCTCCTGTTTTTGCTACAAACTCTGCAGGTCCTTCATCCGGGGTCCATTCAGGGTCTTTTATTTTTTCCGCCAACCCCTCATACTGCCCTTTACGGATATTAACCAGGTTTTTTCGTTCAGGCCTGGTGGCGGCATCTTCATAATAATAGACCGGAATGCCCTTGTCCCCGGCGAATTTACCGAATTCTTTGGCTGCCTCAACTGCTTCCGACATTTCAGTTCCTCCAACCGGGATAAAGGGGACAACATCTAATGCACCCAGGCGCGGATGATCGCCTTTATGTTTTTGCATGTCAATCATTTCAAAAGTCAGCTCGGCCATATTTTTCGTAGCCTGCACCACATCCTGCTTTTCTCCCAGGTAAGCATAAACGGTTCGGTTATGATCTTCGTCAGGCAGAACTTCTAATATTTTAATACCCCCGCTTTTTTTAATACTGCTGGTAATTTCGTCGATAATCTTTTTATCCTTGCCTTCGCTGATATTTGGGTCACACATCAAAATATTTTTCATATTATTTCACTCCTGTTTAAAACTCTGCAGGGTTAATACAAAGTTCATTAAGTTTTATTGACTCGTTTTCAAGCTCAGACCGTGCAGCACTGGGCGGTAAAGAATCGATATTGACCTTTACATTTGCCAGGCAGCCCACCAGGGCGCTGTAAGCTAAATAGCGGGCAACCTCTAAATCGGACTCCGCACTGGGATTTGAGCTGCCTTTCAATTCTTTGGCCAGCTCCTGGACACGGTAGCATTTCCAGGCATTGTCTCTTGGCACCAGTGCTGCCTTTATCAAGGCTTCCTCAAGGGCCTTTTGCCGTCTTTCCTTTTCCACTGAACTTGCTTTAGGCATGGACATGGCATCCTTGATATAGCCATAGGCTTTTTCATCTTCTTCAGAACCTATTTTCAGGCCAGCGGATAACTCATCGGCTTCCTCGGCCAGCGCTTTATATTCGTCATGTTTCAAGCCGTAATCTTTTTTAAGGGATAACTTGGCTACCATGGCCACCAGTGCCCCTGCCATACTGCCGGCCAGGGCGGCGGCAGATCCACCACCAACATTCTTATTGTCTGAGTCTAAAATTGAACGTAAAATACCATTTTCAGTTTTCATGGAAATGCCTCCTTCTTAGAACCACTTAGGGCAGGCAGCCATTATTGATCACGATTTTGCCTCTTTTGATGACCCGTTCAACCACATTCGTGGAAAATTGATAGATCACATGCTCATAAGTTGGAACATCCCATATTTGAATGTCCGCCAGTTTGCCAGCCTCCAGCGAGCCTCGATCAAAATCAAGATTTAAAGCCTTCGCTCCACCCATGGTAGCAGCCATCAGCGCTTCCTCCGGTGAGAATCCGTACAACCGGCAGGCCAGGACCATTACAAACTGGAGCGATTCTGTCCAACAGCCCGGGCAGAGGTTTGTTGCCAGCGCTACATCCATGCCTTCTTCTCTCATGGCACGGTAATCAAAGGGGACCGGATGTTGGACCGCAAAATCGAGGGCCGGCATTAAAACACCAACTGTCTTTGACTCCACCAGTTTTTGCATGGTTTTACGCGGGGTGTAGTTCAGGTGATCTGCGGAAACCATGCCGACTTCCGCGGCTAAGTCAGACCCGCCAATGTAAGAATAGGCATCTGTATGTATTTTCGGTTCCAGTCCAAAATCTTTAGCAGTCATGAGGATCTTTTCTGACTCTTTCAGCGTGTATTTCCCTTCATCACACCAGACATCACAGTATTTAACCATACCCCTTTCAGCAACCCAGGGGATCATCTCGTTTAAAAGGATATCAATATACTTATCTTTGGGGATATCAGCAGGCCAGCCATGTGCCCCTAAAAAAGTAGGTATTATATCTGCAGGAGTATTATCCCGGAGCAGGCAATTTACCTCTAACAACTTCTTTTCTGCTTCCAGCGATAAGCCGTATCCACTTTTACTCTCAACGGTAGTTGTACCGTTGCTGAGCATATTCCGCAGCCTTTTATTAGCGCTGCTGTACAGTGACTCAATTGATTCTCTCCTGGTTGTGTCCACGGTAGCCATAATGCCTCTTTTGATGCCCTTTTCCTCGAATACCGCCGGATCATTAGTGGTCAGACCTAAACTGTATTCATCAACCCTGGAGCCGCCAAATACCAGGTGAGTATGTGAATCGACAAAACCGGGTAACACTACTTTCCCGCCGGCATCTATCAGTGATCCCGGGTCGTAATTGATGGCGGAGGTAACCTCTTCTTCACTGCCCACTGCAGCGATTCTTTCACCTTTTATAGCTATCCAGCCATTTTCAACAATTCTTTCATGAAATGGAACATCAGGGTTACATGTAACCATCTGCCCGGCATTTGAGATGACTAGATCAGCGTTAATTTTCTTGCTGTTGCTTTTAATATCGTTCAATCAGCAATCCTCCATAGCTTCTATTGTCGCAGTTTATTTTATTCAAGGTCTTTTGGCCCGAATGTTGCCTTGGGAGTCCACCAGAGTGGAATCTTAATACTTTCTCCAGTCAGCTTTCCTTTCCCTTCAGCTACATCCTTTGCGCTTTGATAGCCGGCCTGTGCATGCCGGACTACTCCTATGCCGGAATCAACTGTCATGCAGGCAGAAAGGCGCATTTCAGCTTCATCCGTGCCATCGGCAATCATGGTTACACCTGTGTGGACTGCTTCGCCCATTGAATAATTAGCCTGGATGGCAATTAAATCACACATACCGATGGCATTAAGCAGTCCGTTTAGCATGGGCCAGTCAGAAATCAGGTCACTTCCGTCAGGCATATTTTCTGATTCAAAGGTGGGGTTGACAATGGAACCTGAATCCAGGTTATCTCTTGAAAAGGCAACAGGGCCTTTAATTTCCCCGGTCCTGATCAAAGCATTTACAGCTAAAGCGAAACGCTTGCGCTGGCCAAAGCCAAGGTAACAGATCCGGGCCGGGAGAGCTTCAATGGGAATATGTTCCCGGGCCAGTTTAATCCACCTGGTAACCAGCAGGTCATCTTTAAACATATCGAGGCAGAGCTGGTCAAGTTTTTTCAAGTCTTCGGTTTCACCGGAAATACAGATCCAGCGGAAAGGTCCACGCCCTTCACAAAACAGGGGCCGGATATATTCGGCCACAAAACCGGGGATAGTCATGGCCTCTTCTTCAGGCATTCCTCCGTCACGGCATTCCTTACGGATGCTGGTGCCATATTCAAAAGTAGGTATGCCCATGTTAAAGAATTCATTCATTGCTTCAAGCTGCCGGATCATAGTTTCCCTTGCTTTTTGCAGGTAAAGATCTCTGTTTTCGCTTCTCAGCTGATCCGCTTCCTGTGGGGTATGGCCCGAAGGAATATAGGAATAAGGATCGTGGCAGGGGCACATTTCAGTTACAATGTCCGGTTTGAAACCTTTTTCCAGAGCTTCTTCAAAGATATCTGCGGCATTGCCGACCACGGCAATGCCGATCGGTTCTCTTCTGGCAGCATATTTCCTGGCCATCTCTATTGCTTCATCCAGCGAATCAACCATTACATCGATAAATTGCTTTTTGATTCGCCTTTCGATTATTTCTTTGCTAACATCGCACAGTATCGCTACCCCTCCGTGCATGGTCATGGCCCGGGTCTGATTTCCGCCCATTCCCCCGGCTCCGGCAGTTAAAAGGATTTCACCTATCAGTGAGTCATTGTAACATTTCCTGGCTACAGCTGATAGAGTTTCAAAGGTGCCCTGGATTACACCCTGGGTCCCGATATATTCCCAGGGGGCGGCAGTATACTGGGCAAACATGGTCAGGTTTTTATCCTGCAGATCATAAAAAGTCGGCCAGTCCGCTTTCATAATATTTGTATTGGCCATTACCACTGCCGGGGCAAGGCGGTGAGTTTTAAAAACCGCTACCGGCATACCCGACTGCATGACAAGTGTTTCATCGTCTTCAAGGTCTTTCAAGGTTTTGACTATGGCATGGTATGATTCCCAGTTGCGGGCACATTTGCCAAACCCTCCGTATATAACCAGCTCCTCGGGTTTTTCTGCGTTCTCCATGTTATTTTCGAGCATACGCAGGATGGTTTCCTGTTTCCAGCCCTTGCAGCGTAGATTCGGGCCCCGCTGTGCCTTCACGGAATAAAGAATTTCCGGGTTGTCCATCTTTAAAAGCCTCCCCAAGTTGTTTGTAATTGTGTGTCTTTGTTGCTGGACTTAGTTGCAATTGTAATGCCACCACAAAATTTGCCCACGCTTTTTGGCATATAGAGTCCCTGGTTTCACTTATAGCTGCATTATAAAATTATTATTCCCGGAACATTTCAGGAACAATATTTGCTGTCACGGCTAAAGCGTATAAAATTTATGCATTTTCTTGTTCCAAAGTGTATAAATTATTGCTATAATAATGACTAATTAAGTAACATTTATATTTATGTGGTGGCGAAATAATTGAGCAAACATTTAAAATCAGTAAAGAGCCTGCTACAGGAAATACCTGGCTGTGCCTTAATCGTCAATAAGGAAAATGGCAGGATAGCCTGGTCTAACCATGCGGCAAATACCATGTTTAAGGAATCACTGCCAGGTGATCAAGTTAGCCCGGATGTTAAGATGATTTTTAATTTAGGCTTAGAAGAACTTAAAGCGCTAACAAAATGGAGCAGGCAAACTATCCGGGGCAAGTCATACGAGGTTAAAGCAATTGATTATGACAGTAACTACTGCATTGTGATTGCAGAAGATACGAACATTCAGACGAACTTAAAAATACGGTGCAGCTGCCTGGAGGAAATTGTTAACAATATCAGCGACGGAGTTATAATGAGTAACTCTGAGGGAAAGCTGGTCTTGTATAACAGGGCACAGGAAAAAATGGAGAACCTGGAGGCATCCGAGATACTGGGCAAATACATGTGGGATGTCTATGGCTACCATAACCCTGAACTGTCTGAACACCGCCAGGTTTATAAAACGCGAAAACCAATTATAAGTTCTTTTAAAGCCCACGCAGTAAAAAATGGAACACCTAAATATGTTTCTTACAACACTTATCCATTAATAGTGGACGGTAAAACAACCGGGGTTTATTCCATTAGTAAAAATGAGACTACCTTAAAATCGCTGCTCCAGGAAACTATAGAGCTGAAATCAAAACTGTACGAACGCGAAAAAGCTGCTGAAATAGCGGTTGAAAAAAACAATGGAACCAGGTATGAGTTTTCGGATATTAAAACTGCAAGCCAAGAAATGAAGCAGGTGATAAAAGAAGCCCAGGACATAGCATGGTTAAATAGCAGCGTTCTGGTTGTTGGTGAAACCGGCACCGGTAAAGAGCTATTTGCCCAGAGTATTCACAACCACAGCAATGCCAGGGAGTACCCTTTTTTGGCAATTAACTGTGCCGCTATTCCTGAAAATTTACTTGAAAGCACACTTTTCGGAACAGCAAAAGGAGCTTTTACCGGGGCTGCCGATCGAGCAGGCCTGATCGAGCAGGCTGGTAAGGGAACCTTGTTCTTAGATGAAATAACCGCGATGTCATTCACCTTACAGGCTAAGCTGTTAAGAGTAATAGAAGATAAATACGTCAGGCGCGTTGGAGGCAATTCAGCAATTCCCATTAGCTGCCGCTTTATAAGCGCAACTAATGAAGATCCGCTGGAAGCCATAAAAAAAGGATGTTTTCGACAAGATCTGTTTTACAGGATAAGCGCTGCCTATATTAATATCCCACCGCTTCGTAACCGACCAGCAGATATCAACTATATAGTCAATTTCTTTGTAAAAAAACATAGCGAGTACTACAAGAAAAATGTAAATAGAGTTTCTCCCCAGCTCTTAAATGCTATGTTGATTTATTCTTGGCCGGGGAATGTCAGGGAACTTGAGCATATGATCGAAGCAATGGTGACCAGGGCTGCCCCCAGCCAGGAAGAGCTGGACTATAAATGCTTAAACTCTTATGCGAAAAACAGCCTGCCGCTCAGCAGCTTTGAAAAAAACCAGTCAACAGGGCATTCTCGAAACAATATATCTTTAACAGAGCTCCTAAGAAGTATCGAAAAACAACAAATTACTGAAGCTTTAATTCATAACAACGGAAACGTTTCAAGGGCGGCGAAAAGCCTGGGTATAATCAGGCAAAGCCTTATCTACAGGATGAAAAAGCTTAATATTAACCTGGAAGAATTGTTATAGTATAAAATTTATACACTAAAAATTTCTCAAGACAAATGGAGGTCAGGGCCCTGCCAGAGTACAGTAATATTCCCACCCGGATATGGGACAGTCATGTGCACTTATTTCCGGAAAAAATGATGGGAGCAGTTTACGCTTATTTTGAAAGAAATTACCTCTTTAGTCTGCCCTATACAACCTGCCCGGAAACACTTTTAAACATCTTAATAAAGAGCGGTACAGAAAAAGCCTTCATCTTAGTCTATGCGCATAAACCGGGCATTGCCCGCAATCTTAACAACTGGCTTTATAATTTTTGCCTCGAAAATCCCCGTTTGACTCCTTTTGGGGCGATCCACCCCGGTGATAGCGATCCACTTGCCTTGGCTGAAGAATGCCTGGACCGCTACGGATTCCCCGGCATCAAGTTGCACTGCCTGGTTCAAAAGCACCCCCCGGATGACAAGAGGTTATTCCCCGTATACAGGGCAATCGAAAAACGTGGAAAAGCAGTAATTATTCACGCCAGCACCTTTCCCCAGCAGCTTGAAGGCTGCCTGGGTTCGGCCCGAATTAAAAACCTTTTAGAACATTTCCCGAAGCTGAACCTGATTATCCCCCACCTTGGTCTAAATGAACTTGAGGAGTATAGGATCATGCTTGAAGAATATAAAGGGCTCTATATGGACACATCATTTGTTTTCCAAAACCAGGGTTTCATTCCGCCCCTCGAAGAGATAAAAAGTGTAATTACCGACTACCCGAACCGTTTTTTTTACGGCAGCGACTTTCCCTTTATCATGGAACCGCCGCAAAACGGGATTGAGCGCATCCTCGAACTGGGTTTGCCTGACGATATTCTTGACCGCCTGTTCTATAAGAATGCAGAGGAATTTTTGCAGCAGAAATAATGTATACTCTTGTTCTTTAAGAGTGAAATTGGTCATGGAAGCCCTATAAAAAAAGCCAGGCAGGCACCCCACCGCAGTAGTATAAATATAAGAATAAGGTAGCAAGTACCCCGTCCCCCTGCTACCTAGAAATAAACAAGCTTACTGAAAAGCTCATCAAGGCTAACAGTGGCAAAGGTTGATGCGTAATCAGCCATTGCATAGGGTATGACCAGTTCGTCGTTATGAACGATAGCTCCACAAGTATAAACCACGTTAGGCACGTAGCCCTCGCGCTCCTCTTCATTGGGGCTTAGAAGCGGTTCTTTCGTCCGGCCCAGGACTTTTGTGGGATCATTTAAATCCAGCAAGGTAGCTCCAAGGCAGTAACGGCGCATCGGTCCCACACCATGCGTCAGCAGCAGCCAGCCTTTTTCTGTTTCAACAGGTGAGCCACAGTTGCCGATCTGGATGAATTCCCAGGGATACATCGGCTCCTGGATGATCATTGCATCCTGCCAGACATGGATATCGTCAGATATCATAATATAATTGTTAACCCCGTCTAACCTGGACATCATTACATATTTATCATTGATTTTTCTCGGGAAAAGAGCCATCCCCTTATTTTGAGCATATTCACCGTTCAGCGGCATGATCTTGAAGTGATAAAAATCCCTGGTTTCAATTAACTTCGGCAGGATGGTAAAACCGCTATATGCCGTATAGGTGGCATAATATGTTACACTTCCATCATTATCGACAAAGCGGACAAAGCGGGCATCCTCAATCCCATTGCTTTCAGTATAAGAGATGGGGTATATCACTCGTTCTGAAAGTGCTGTATCCATGGAAAACTCTATTTCGTAATGTGAGTTTGCCAGCCAGTTAATATCATTTATTACTTTCTTCTGGACCGAATTTAAATTAGTATTTCTCATGCATTCGGCTATACTGGCCTGAAGTTCACCGTATATAAACTTATCTCCCAGCTGATCCATGACCATACCAATGAGGTCTGTCTGAATTTTCATTTCACGAAGTTTCTCTATGAAAGCTTTTTTATCATAAACATGTCTTTTCACTGCTTCTGGTATATCTACCAGGTCACCTGTATCCTTGAAATGGAGGTCATTGTTCTTATCAATAATCCCGCTTCTGAAAACTATTGATGAAATATGGCCTTCACCTGTGGCCCTAAAACTGACAATTACTCTTTTTCCGCCCTCGATCAGGGCAGTTTGATCGGGATCTTCTACAATGGAAGGATTAAAGAACGCGGCAGACTCAATCGAATATTCCATGGTAAAATAAGAACCGATCAATAGCTTCTTTTCCTGGGTAAGTTTTTCTACATCTACATCCAAACGTTTAATAACATGCCCCACTTGTTCACAGTGTTTTTCAAAAACCCTGGAAATATTTCTGTGCCGCTGGGAAAAGTTGGTTAAAACCTGGTTCAGGGTAAACCTGGCATCTTCCTCAGTGAGAGCGAGGGCTTTTTCGATAATAACTTTAGCCCTTTCTTCTCGACCAGGCATGAAAAAGCGGGCTATGACTCTTTTAGCATCAGGATAAAAGCGTATATCTTTGCGAACAACGTTAATAGCCAAAAGACATCCCTCCAGTCGAGCCTGATTAGGGCTCCATTTAGTTCTTTTAGAGCATTTAACTCCTATAGTTCCTGAACCCTTGATGTCAGCTCTAATTCTTACTTCTAAATTGCCATAAACCTAAATTCCACGTCAAAGAAAAAGTTTCCTTTTTTTTAGCATTTTTGGTGAGGATTGAAACAGGGGGATAAGTCACTTATTCTTATGACTTAAATATGCCCTACGAAAAATCATTTGATTTGATGGGCAGACATGGCAAGATTAAGCTTGGGATGTCCATGAAAGATGTAGGGCCTGTAATGAAGGATCTTGGCAAAATAACTTTGGGAAATTATGTAGAAAGGTTGTTATTTGTTTGTTCTATCATACTTAGGGCTTGCTGCGCAAGCCCTAAGTAAGTCTGTTTCAGAGCCATACTCGCTCACAAATGCAGGTTCCTCCGGCCTTATGTGAGCAGCTCCAGTTCAGGGAAGTATCGCTCATAAAATCCCCGGTCCCGGGTTAATAAAAAGCCGGCATGAAACAAGGCGTGTCCACCAATTAGAAAATCAGGCAGGATATGCTGCCTGCTGACAATGGCATTACTGCATTCCTTGC
>SLBE01000026.1 GCA_007126465.1 Syntrophomonadaceae bacterium
AGTGTAGCCAAATGGGACAGCGCCAACAATATCATTAACACTGCTATCGAAAATTACGGAAAAATAGATATTCTTATCAACAATGCCGGTATTTTACGTGACAAAAGTTTTGTTAAAATGGAACTTGAAGATTATCGTAAAGTGATGTCTGTGCATTTGGACGGTACTTTTTACTGCAGCAAGGCAGCTTTTGCCTATATGAAAGGGCAGGGTTACGGCAGGATAGTTTCTACAGCATCGGCAGCAGGCCTATACGGTAATTTTGGCCAGGTCAACTATGGTGCTGCAAAACTGGGTATAGCCGGGATGATGAACTGCCTGGCCCAGGAGGGGGCGCGCTATGATATAAAGGCTAATACCATAGTTCCGACTGCTGGAACCAGGTTAACTTTTACGGTTCTGCCGGAAGATGTGATCGGCAAAGTAAAACCGGAATATGTTGCACCGATTGTGGCCTGGCTGTGTTCCGATCAGTGTGACCAGAGTGGAGTCATGATCAGCGCCGGAGGTGGATATTTCAGCCGGACGGCTATTGTCGAAGCTCCCGGTGTGGTTTTTGATCCTGACCAGGAAATCACTGTTGAAATGGTTATAGATAAGATTGATCAGATTATGGATTTAGAAGGGGCGGAAGAGCACGCTTCAGCCATTGAACACGCCGGCTCTATTATGTCAAAGATAAACACTAAATAAATATTCACAAGCTAATGATCCCGTATTTTTATCTATTCAAGAAGGGAAGAGGCAAGAATAAGCGAATATTTAACTATTGAAGGAAATAGCAATTGATATTTAGAATAAAACAATATAGCAAATGGAGGTAATCTAATGAGAGAGGTTGTTGTTGTAAGCGCAGTTCGAACTGCAGTTGGTACATTTGGTGGAACTCTCAAAGATATGAGTGCGGTTGAACTCGGCAGTATTGCTATAAAAGCTGCCATTGAAAAGGTTAATGTAAAGCCGGAACAGGTAGAAGAAGTTCTTTTCGGCTGTGTTCTGCAAACAGCGCTTGGTCAGAACGTTGCGCGTCAGGCTGCCCTCAAGGCAGGGTTGCCGGTAGAAGTCCCCTGTACAACCGTTAATAAAGTATGCGGCTCTGGGCTTAAAACTGTTAACTCTGCAGCGGCAGCTATAGCGGCAGGAGAAGCCGATATTATTGTTGCCGGGGGAACAGAGAATATGAGTGCTGCCCCTTATGCTGTTAACGGAGCTCGCTGGGGTATGCGTATGGGTGATGGTGCCATGACCGATGTTATGATCAAGGATGGTCTCTGGTGTGCATTTAATGATTATCACATGGGCATTACAGCCGAAAATGTTGCTGAAAAATACGGGATTACCCGGGAGATGCAGGATCAGTTTGCCCTGACCAGCCAGGAAAGAGCCCATGCTGCCATAGAAAGCGGACGCTTTAAAGATGAAATAGTACCGGTATCTGTTCCACAACGCAAGGGAGATCCGATTATTTTTGAAACAGATGAGCACCCACGCATGACTGACCTCGAAAAACTGGCTAAGTTGCGGCCTGCTTTCAAGAAAGACGGTACTGTCACGGCAGGAAATGCTTCCGGTATAAATGACAGCGCCGCTGCACTTGTTGTGATGAGCCGCGAAAAAGCGGAACAGCTTGGGTTAAAGCCCCTGGCTTCCATAAAGAGTTATGCTTCAGCCGGAGTTGACCCTGCAGTGATGGGTACCGGCCCGATACCTGCCAGCCGCAAAGCCCTGGATAAGGCGGGCTGGAAGGTGGCTGACCTGGACTTAATCGAGGCCAATGAAGCTTTTGCTGCCCAGGCGCTCTCTGTAGTGAAAGAACTGGATCTTGACCCTGAAAAAACTAATGTAAATGGCGGAGCAATTGCCTTAGGACATCCGATTGGGGCCAGCGGTGCGAGGATATTTGTCACTCTGCTGCATGAAATGCAAAAACGTGACGCAAAACGTGGTCTGGCTACACTATGCATCGGCGGAGGTCAGGGTATCGCCTGTGTAGTTGAAAGAGATTAATATTTTAGGAGGGCTTAATATATGGCTGTTAATATGAAAGGCACTGACATTCTGTCAATTCATGATCTAAGCAGTGAAGAGGTTGAGCAGATCCTTGATACTGCTCATATCCTCAAAATGAAACAGAAACTGGGCGAGATCTATCATCCACTGAAAGGCAAGACCCTGGGCATGATCTTTCAAAAATCATCTACCAGGACCAGGGTTTCCTTTGAAGTAGGCATGTTTCAGCTTGGCGGTCATGCTTTGTTTTTAAGTGCAAATGATCTACAGTTAAATCGAGGAGAAACAATTGCCGATACAGCCAGAAACTTAAGTCGCTACCTTGATGGAATAATGATTCGCACCTTTTCACACCAGGATGTGGTTGACCTGGCGGAGTATAGCTCGGTCCCTGTAATTAACGGGTTAACAGATCTGCTGCATCCCTGCCAGGTTTTATCCGACCTGTTCTCTGTTAAGGAAAAAAAGCAAAATCTTGATGGCCTTAAGCTAACCTATATCGGAGATGGCAATAACATGGCCCATTCATTAATGTTTGGCGGTGCCAAAGTGGGTATGGACATTGTCATATGTTCTCCCTCAGGATTTGAGCCGGATCCGGAAATTACCCGCCTTTCGAGGCTTGACGCCACCAAAACCGGTGCTAATATTAATATTCAGGATAATCCATTTGAGGCAGTACAGAATGCTGATATAATTTATACTGATGTCTGGGCCAGTATGGGCCAGGAAGAAGAGCATGAGGAGCGTTTAAAGAGTTTTGCCGATTACCAGGTGAACCGGGGCTTAATTGAGAAGGCTAAAGATGATGTCCTGGTCATGCATTGTTTGCCCGCCCACAGGGGCGAAGAAATTACCGATGATGTTA
>SLBE01000011.1 GCA_007126465.1 Syntrophomonadaceae bacterium
CGGCGTGGTGCGCCGTGCGGTTCGGGAACGTTCTCGGCAGCCGTGGCAGTGTCGTCCCGACCTTCATGCGCCAGATCCGCCAGGGTGGCCCGGTCACGGTCACCCATCCGGACGTCACCCGCTACTTCATGAGCATCCCGGAGGCGGTGCAGCTGGTCCTCCAAGCCTCGGCGCTCGCCCAGGATCGGGATGTCTTCATGCTGGAGATGGGGGAGCCGGTGCGGATCATGGACCTCGCCGCCCGGATGGTGTCCCTCGCCGGGCTCCGGGTGGGCGCGGACATCGAGCTGCGCGTCACGGGGCTCAGGCCGGGGGAGAAGCTCGCTGAGGAGCTCCACACCATCGACGAGCACCCCCTGCCCACCAGCCACCCGAAGATCGTCCGGCTGCACCCGGCGCTGCTGAGCTCCTCGGAGCTCGCCGATGTCCTCAAGCAGGTAGCGTCGGCGGTCGATGCACGGGACGATGCCGCGCTGGCACCTCTGCTTTTCGCGGCGGCCGGTCGTGACGGCGCCCTCGTGGGCGCCACCGAGATCCAGGACAGGGACGAACCCACCGATGACTGAGGACCACCCGCTCGCTCGGTACCTGGTGCCCGTCCGCCGTCGCTGGCCCATCCTGGTCGGCGCTTTGGTGCTCAGCGTGGTCGTCGCCTGGTTCACCCTCCCCGACGCACCGGAGCCGGGCGAGCAGGTTATCACCGACCCCTCCGTGAACTACAGCGCGACCCACCTGCTGGTCCGTGAACGCGTCACCGCGGAGACCTCCAACTTCGACCTGGTGGTGCTGCTGGCCCGCCAGGGAGAGATCCAGGCGGCGGTCGAGTCCTCGCTCGGTGACCAGGTAGCGCCGGGTGCTGCTGCGGCCGTCAGCCTCGAGCCCAACGCCAACCTCGGCACGCTCGGCGTCACCGCGGTGCAACCGACCGCGGAGCAGGCAGTGGCGCTCGTCGACACCTACGCGCGGGTCCTCACCGAGTACTTCGACGGCCGGGCTGAGCAGAGCGTGGATGAGCGCCTGGAGCAGATCCGCTCGCGCCTCGGGGCCTCGCTCGAGCGCATCCAGCAACTGGAAGCGCAGGTCGGTGACCTGCCGGAGGAGAGCCTCGATCGGCGCTTGCTCGCGTCGGAGCTGAGCGTGCTCATCGAGCAGTACGGCTCGCTGCAGGCCGAAGCGGCGGCACTGGAGTCGGAGTCGCTCAGTGACCGTCCAACCTTCCGGACGCTGCAGGAGCCGGTCCCCACACCGACGGAGGCCCCAACCGCGCCGGTGTTCGATGTGCCCGATTCGCCATGGGCCCGCTTCGCGATGGCGGCGATCGCGGCGCTGCTCGTTGGGCTTGCGGTGGTGTTCGGGTTGGACTGGATGGACACGCGACTGCGCTCGCGCACCGACACCGAGGATGCCTTCGGGCTGCCCGTGCTGGTCGAGCTCCCGCGACGCCTCCGCAGCGTCCAACGCAAGGATCCACTTCCGACGGCCACCGAGCCCTCGTCCGCCATCGCCGAGGGGTACCGGTCGCTGCGCCTGTCACTCACCCTGGCGCCGAGGTGGGAACTCGATCGCAACGCGCCCGGGACCGATGGCTCCGTCGGCTCGGCGGTGCAAGTATCGGGCCGGGGGCAGCCGCGAACGCTCCTCGTGTCGTCCGGCCGGGATGGTGAGGGCAAGTCGACCGTCGTCGCCAACCTGGCCATCAGCTTCGCCGAGACCGGCCAGCAGGTCCTCGTGGTCGACTGCGATTTCCGCCGGTCGACCGTGGGTGACATCCTGGAAGCCCAGCCCGGTCCTGGGCTCAGGGACCTCGGTGGGCCCGATCATCCGGCGCTCGGCGACCTGGTCGTCGGCTCCGGGTTCGCGAACGTGTCGGTGATCCGCTCCGGGACGCCGGGCATCGCCCCGGCATGGTTCCCAGCTGAGAGCACCAGGATCCTCACGGAAGCGGTCGAGCTCGCGGACATCGTCATCTTCGACACGGGACCGTTGCTCGTCACCAACGAAGCGTCCGCGATGATTCCGACCGTCGACGCGGTGCTGCTGACCGCGTTCGCCGGCCGCTTGTCGCGTTCCCAGGCCACCCGCGCCACGGCGTTGCTCACCCAGCTGCAGGCAACCGTCGCCGGCGTCGTGTTGGTGGGTTCCGACCAAGCCCGCAAGTACGGCTACTACTACGCTCCTCTACGTGAAGCTGCCGCGAAGGGCGAGCGACTCGAGCCGTGGAACGCAGGCCGCACGAAACCCAATTGACCGCCGCCCCCACCTGGCGTCGGGATGCTCGTGCGCTGTGGCGTCGTTCGGGCGCCAGGTTCGTGGTCCTCGCGCCCGAGCACGACGAGGCGCTGGTCCTCGAGGGGACCGCGGCTCTGACCTGGGAGCTCCTCGCGGAAACGATCGAGGAGGGGGAGCTGTTCTCCCTGCTCGGCGAGCACTTCGGTGTCACCCGCGATGAGGTCGCCGACAAGCTCGCACCGTTCCTCGAAGACTTGCTGGGGTACGGGGCGGTGTGCCGCCCGTGAACTCCACCGAGCTACTCCGCCGCGTCGCTGCCCACGGCCTACCTGGACGCATCGGACCGATTGCGGCACAGCCCCTCGAAGACGGTGAGTGGGCGGCGCTGATGGACGCCATCTATTCCGAGGGGCTCATCGGTCACCTCTACCTTGCCCTGGAGGCCGACGATCTCCCAGTCTCGGATGAGCAGCGCGCCGAGGTCGCTGAGCTGCATCTGGAGAGCTGCGTTCGCGCGTTGCACCTCGATCGCCGACTGCTGGAGTTGACGGTTCACCTCGAGGAGAGCGACATCGAGGTCGTGATGCTCAAGGGCACCGCGAACGCCCACCTGCTCTACCCGGACCCATCCGCGCGCGTCTTCGGAG
>SLBE01000025.1 GCA_007126465.1 Syntrophomonadaceae bacterium
ATTATGGCCCTGACAATGTAATAAAAAGGACGTGAGAAGTATTTATGATCGATGCTGATCAAAATAAAAACCAATACCTGAAGCTTGGCCTTGATATAGGAATATTTTCAGCCAAGGGTGTGCTTTTAGAAGGAAACAATATAGAAACTGTTAAAATAGCAATTTCCGGGAAACCTGTCGAAGCAGCCAAGCAGTGCATAGATCAACTGCTCAGTGATAAAGAAGTGGAACAGGTTACAATCGGCCTTATGGGCCAGAATTCCAGGCTTGTTGCCGAAAGCCTGGGACTGTATCCGCTTCTTGAAATAGAAGCCCTGCAGGCTGGAATTGCCAGGCAGGATATTGATGTCGATTTTGCTTTATCGCTTGGCCACGAAAATATGCATTATCTCGAACTGGACGAGCTGAAACAGATCACTTTTTTCAGCCGCAACGGACAGTGTGCTGCCGGCAGTGGTTCATTTTGGTACCAGCAGGCTACCAGGATGGGTTACAATGATCGCGAGCTGGCAGAGGTTGCTGTTGAAGCTGAATCAGCGGTTCCCATCTCGGGCAGGTGTGCAGTTTTTGCCAAATCTGATATGACCCATGCCATCAATGAAGGAGCAACACAAAGCGCTGTTTCTGCAGGCATGGCCAGGGCTCTGGTTGACAATATCTTTACCAGTGTAGCTTTAAACAGGATTACAGGTCCCGGCAAATTGGCTGCTGTTGGTGGAGTTGCCAACAATAAGGCGATAATTAAGTATCTGAAAGAATATGCCGGTAATAATCATGTAGAAGTTATCGTCCCCGAGATGCATGAATATATAAATGCCATCGGCGCTGCAGAACGTGGAAGTGAAGTTGATATATCCCTGGTGTTGAGAGAAAAACTCTACACAAAACCATATCAGCCTGAACATCCCCTGCCACCACTCGACCCGGACCAGGTATGTTATATGGAGCATGATGAAGCTGAGTCTTCTGATTTAGACCTGTCCCAGGTATATATTGGTGTCGACTGTGGTTCAGTCTCAACCAAGTGCGTTTTGGTAGACAACGCAGGCAAGCAAATCGGTGGGGTTTACCTTCCTACAACCGGCAGGCCGGCCCTGCAGGTTCTCGAGTTGATGAAGCAGGTGGAAATACAGTATGGTAATATAATTAAGGATTCCCCCCTGATAGCCTGCACAACTGGCTCGGGAAGGTTTTTATCTCAAAACATCCTTAATGCCGATTACGCTGTTGATGAAATCACCTGCCAGGCCGAGGGCATCAAGCAGCTTTTTGACCGGGAAGAAAAACTATCCATTATTGAAATCGGCGGAGAAGATTCCAAGTTTATACAGCTTGACCGGGGCACGCTGTCAGACTATAACATGAATCCCGTTTGTGCTGCCGGCACGGGAACTTTTTTAGAAAACCTCGCTGAACTGCTGGGTGTAAAAATCAAGGAAGAATTTTCGGAAAAAGCTTTCGCTGCAGAGTACGGTGTTGACCTGGGTGATATCTGTACCTTAATCTCTCAGTCAATCCTGGCCTCAGCCTCGGCCCGTGGCCTTCCCTTAAACGAACAGCTGGCCAGCCTGGCTTACTCCTCAGCCCGTAATTACCTGAGTAAAACAGTTGATAAAAGGCCGCTTACAGGCCGGGTGGTATTTGCCGGTGCCACGGCAAAAAACCATGCCCTTGCTGCTGCCCTTGCTGCAATCTGTGAAGAAAAAGTATATGTACCGCCCCAACCGGAATTAACCGGTGCACTGGGCAGCGCCTTGATGGCCAGGCAGTTTCATCAGCTCGGCATGCCCGGTGAGTATACATTTAAAAGCTTAAGTGAAATCAGGGAATTCACAAACGAAAAAAGAGCCTGTAAAGCAGAATGCAAACATGAACATAACTGCATGTTAAATATTATCAGTTTTGCAGACGGTAAAAAGTTTATCTATGGTGATCGCTGCGGGCGTTATTCAGGCAGGGAAGGCAGTAAAGTAAATCATAAGCTACCGGATTACGGTCGCACACGGATGGAACTTCTGGAAAACGCTGCTGAAGCTGATACTACCGGTAATGCTAAAACAGGGCCCACTGTCGGCATCGCGCGGTGCGGGCTCTATTACGACTACTATCCCTTTTGGTCTGCTTTTTTGAACAGCCTTGGCTGTAATATAGTCCGTTCGGATGAAACAAATGCTGAAACATTACAAAAAGGTAAACTTGGTCTTGATTCGGAAATGTGTTATCCGATGAAAATCATAGTCGGCCATTACGCAGAATTGAAAGAAAAAGATCTGGATTATATATTTCTGCCGGAAGTAGTCGATATGGAAGCTTTGCCCTGGGCTGAAAGCTGGCCCCGTTCTTTTGTCTGCCCGCTGCTGCAAACCCTGCGCGGGACAGTGGTTAATTCAATCGATCTTGACCCGGACAGGGTTATTTATGCCCAGCTTAACTTCCGCTCGGGCCAAAAAGGTATCCGGGAACAGCTTTTACCGGTAGCTGAAAATATTCTTGGCGAAAACTTTGACAGCGATATATTTGAAAAAGCCCTGCAAACTGCATCTGCCGCACAGGAACAATTCAGATCTGATTTGGTTGAAGCAGCAGAAGCGATGCTGACCGAGTTGGAAGAACAAAATGACCGGGTAGCTGTAGCCTTTTTGAGCCGCAGTTATACTCTCTATGATGACTTTATTTCTAAGAAATCAATGCACTATGCCCGTAAAAGCGGTATGATGGCTATTCCTCATGAATATTTCTTTAATTATCTTCAAGCCTGGCACAGCGGTGAAATAAAATCGAAGTATCTTGACCCATACCGGGATGAGTTTATAGCATACCTTGAAGAAAATATTGCAAAGCTGGATAACATCTATCCTGCACAGCTGCAAA
>SLBE01000090.1 GCA_007126465.1 Syntrophomonadaceae bacterium
GCTTCAGCGATACTTCATGCAGCTCGCTTTACGCTCGTGCACCGTTAACAGGAGCACTTATGGTAAAGCTGATCGGCGGTCTCACTAAAAAGCTCTATATCTATTAACAAGCAAAGTGCGAAGGCAGTTTTACCTGCTTCTAAGTAAACCGTTGGAAGAGCAGTTGCTACGTCCGTTGAAGATGCTGGAGTTTTCCGGTCAGACTGCCGGATGCAGGCTGCCAAAACCTAGTCAGGAGACGATTGTTTTGGGTAACCGGAAAACTCCAGCAGATAAAACGCTGACGGAGCCTGTGATGGAACAGGTTTAATTTGCAGCTGGTAAAACCAAATGAGCACTGATACGGACAATAAGATGAAGCTGAGCTGTTACTATTACTGCCCGAACGATCAGTGAGCAAGGGGTTAAGTTAAGCTACTCGCAACAACAAACTGCGATGGAACAGGTTTACTAAGCAGCAGGCAAAACACAGAATATAATTAACTGTTGAAAAACCCGGCGTGCAGATAATCTGCGCGCCGGGCCTGATGACTCTTAAGATGTTAATTATTTAGCCGAGTTTACTCGTTTACAATCTTGTCATTCTGCTGCCAGCGTGACCAGGCCGGTGCATCCAGGTTTTCACCCCGGGCATAGGCACTGCTGCCCACTGCGGCCAATCTCGGCTTGGAGCTTTCCTTCTTGGTGGTAAATCCGGTGGCTATGACAGTTACCCTGACCGTATCCTGGCAGTTTTCATCAATTACTGCACCGAAGATAATGTTAGCGTCGGGATCTGCAAACTCAGCCACAATTTCAGCTGCTTCATGTACTTCATGCAGGCTGATATCTGTTCCACCGGTGACATTAATCAAAACACCTCTTGCACCTTCAATGGATGTCTCCAGCAGCGGGCTGTTAGTAGCTGCTTTAGCTGCTTCAACAGTACGGTTTTCACCACTGCCCTGCCCTACACCCATCAGGGCAGGACCGGTTTCCGACATGATTGTGCGAACATCGGCAAAATCAAGGTTAATCAAACCGGGTACTGCAATCAGGTCTGAGATGCCCTGGACACCCTGCCGCAGCACATCATCTGCTACCCGGAAGGCTTCAAGAATTGGTGTTTTCTTTTCTACTATCTGCAGCAATCGATCATTAGGTATTGTAATAAGCGTATCCACACTGTCTTTAAGAGCCCTGGCTCCTTCTTCAGCTTGCTGCTTACGCTTCCTGCCTTCAAATGAGAAAGGCTTGGTTACTACCCCAACAGTTAAAGCACCAATTTTTTGTGCAACTTCTGCAATTACAGGAGCAGCACCAGTTCCTGTTCCTCCACCCATTCCGGCAGTTATAAAAACCATGTCTGCGCCTTTTAGCATATTCTCGATATCATCGCGGCTTTCTTCTGCCGCCTTGTACCCGATTTCAGGGTCTGCGCCTGCACCGAGTCCCTTGGTAAGCTGTTCACCGATTTGAAGCTTTGTTCCGGCATTAGCCAAATACAGAGCCTGCGCATCGGTGTTCACAGCGCAAAAATCTACTCCCTGCAAACCTGCAGCTATCATTCTATTAACGGCATTACTGCCTCCGCCACCTACACCTACAACTTTTATCGAAGCATATTGTTCCATCTCAATATCAAACTCAATCATCAAAAGCACCTCCTATAATTGGTATGCTCTTTTAGTCTACTATGTCTGTCATCCAGTCTTTAATACGCTGCCAGAGCCCCGGCCCGCGTTTTTTGGTCGGCCTGCTTACTTCCTGAACAAACATCCTCGGCTGGTAACGCTGCACGTAGTATAGCAGTCCGACTACTGTTGAATAAGTAGGGTTTTGAACACCTACTGTTTCGAATTCAGCCAACCTGATCTGGTCTGTTTCAAAAAACTGACGGGAAGCTTCAACTATCCCATTCATTGAAGAAACCCCGCCATGCAGAACCAATCCTGCCGGCGGCAAATAAGGCCAACCCATTTTTATCATTTCTTCTCTGACGATTTGTAAAATTTCATGTACCCTCGGCTCGATAAATGATGTGAGCTCTCTTTCCGACACCAGCCTGAGCTCATTGCTGCCTACTGTTTTAACTTCTATTTTCGGTTCGCTTTCCGTATTTGAAGTCAAGGCCGAACCATGTTCTTTTTTCAGTTCCTCAGCTTTGAAATGGTTAATCCTTAAGCCGGCAGCCAGGTCGGTTGTAATATGATCACCGCCGACCGGTGCTACTGCCATTTTTTGCAGCTTACCATGCTGAAAGAGTGCTATCTCTGTTGTCCCGCTGCCAATGTCAACCAGGAATACTCCCAGGTCCCTCTCATCAGGAGAAAGATAAACTTCCGAATTGGCCATCGCCTGCAAAATCAGTCCGTTAATGGTTATTCCAGCCCTGTTAACACAGCGTAAAAGGTTGTGTAGAGAGGTGATCAAACTACTCACAACCAGGGCATCAACCTCAAGCCGCACCCCGAGCATGCCAACGGGATCTCTTATTCCTTCAAATCCATCGACAATATACTCGCGGGGAATGATATCGACAATTTCACGATCCATGGGCAGGGCAACAACTTTTGCCGCCTGCATTACTCTTTCGACGTCATCTATGCGGATTTCCCGATCTTCGGCAGTGACAGCCACAACACCACGGTTATTAATCAATTCCATGTTCAGGCCTTTCAAACCAACGTAAGCTGATTCAACTTTGAAGCCAGCCATTCTTTCTGCTTCTTCGATTGCAGCCACAATTGATTCCACCGTTTTATCCAGGTCGACAATCACACCTTTTCGCACACCATCGGAAGGGCTCAGACCTAAACCGATAATGTTCACAGTACCATCGGGACGGGGTTCGCCGAGCCCAACCCTTACCTCAGCTGTGCCAACATCAA
>SLBE01000222.1 GCA_007126465.1 Syntrophomonadaceae bacterium
ACGACCGTGCCACCGGTCATGTACTCGCAGGCGTGGTCGCCGGTGCCCTCGACGACCGCGGTGGCCCCGGAGTTGCGGACCGCGAAGCGTTCACCAGCACGACCCGCGACGAACAGCTCACCGCCGGTCGCGCCGTAGAGCACGGTGTTGCCGACCAGCACGGGGTCCCCGGCGTCATCCGCGGGCGGACGGATCACGATCCGGCCGCCGCCGAGCCCCTTGCCGACGTAGTCGTTGGCCTCACCGTCGAGGACCAGCTCCACCCCGCGGCTGGTGAACGCGCCGAAGGACTGGCCGGCCGAGCCGCTGAACCTGAGCCGGGCGAGACCCGGCGGGTCCTCCTCACCGAACTCCAGCCCCACGGCGCCACCGATGCGGGCGCCGACGGTGCGATCGGCGTTGGTGATCGGGTAGGTGAACTCGGTGATGCCGCCGAGGAAGATGGTCTCGAGCGCATCCTCGAACACCCGGTCACCCAGCTCGCTGCGGGGGTCCTGGATCGCGACCCGACCCGTGAACCGGCGCTCCCCGACCCCGGGGTCGTGGAGCAGCGGGGACACGTCGATCCGTTCCGCCTTGCCCGTCAGCCCGGGGCGACGGGTGAGGAGGTCGACCCGGCCGATGGCCTCGTCCAGCGACGCGACCCCGAGCTCGGCCAGCAGGTGGCGGACCTCCTCGGCGACCATCGTCAGGTAGGCGGCCACCATCTCGGGCGTGCCGGCGAACTTGTCGCGGAGATCGAGCCGCTGGGTGGCGATCCCGACCGGGCAGGTGTCGCGGTGGCAGGCCCGAGCCATGATGCAGCCCTCGGCGAACAGCGCCGCGGTGCCGAAGGAGTACTCGTCGGCACCGAGCAGCGCGGCGAGCAGCACGTCGTGCCCGGTCTTGAACCCGCCATCGACGCGGAGCTTGACCCGACCACGTAGGCGGTTGTGCCGCAGGGTCTGCTGGACCTCGGCCAGACCGAGCTCCCACGGCAGCCCGGCGTGCTGGATCGACGACAGCGGCGACGCCCCGGTGCCACCGTCGTTGCCGGAGATGTGGATCGAATCGGCCAGGGCCTTGACCACGCCCGCCGCGACGGTGCCGATGCCGGCCTCGGCGACCAGCTTGACGTCGACCAGCGCCTCGGGGTTGACCTGCTTGAGGTCGAAGATCAGCTGGGCGAGATCCTCGATCGAGTAGATGTCGTGGTGGGGCGGCGGGCTGATCAGGGTGACGCCGGGGGTGGTGTGGCGCAGCCGTGCGATCTCATCGGTGACCTTGTGACCCGGGATCTGGCCCCCCTCACCGGGCTTGGAGCCCTGGGCGATCTTGATCTGCAGGATGTGCGCGTTCGCCAGGTACTCCGGGGTGACGCCGAACCGTCCCGAGGCGACCTGCTTCATCCGGCAGTCGACGTCCAGCGCGCTCCACCGGGTCCGGAAGCGCGCGGGGTCCTCGCCGCCCTCCCCGGAGTTGGCCTTGCCGCCGATCATGTTCAGCGCCGCGGCCAGGGTCTCGTGCGCCTCCTTGGACAGCGCGCCGTGGGACATCGCACCCGTGGAGAAGCGGCGGGTGATGGCCTCGACCGGCTCGACCTCCTCGAGGTCGATCGGCTCCGCCGGGTTGTGCGGCACCAGGAAGTCCCGCGGGTAGGCCGGCGGCCGGGCCTGGACGGTGGCGCTGAAGCGTTCGTACAGCTCCATCCGCCCCTCGGCCGCCGCGGTCCGCAGCAGCGCCGCGGTGGTGCCGTCCACCTCGGTACCGACCCCCGAACCGTCCAGCCGGAAGGGGGCGGTGGTGGCGGTCCGGCCGAGTCCGAGCGCGTCGTGGAGGGCGTCGACCACCGGCTTCGACATGTCGTGGAACTCGCCGCCCTTGCGCCACTTGATGATGCCGGGGCTGGCCAGCGCCGGCAGGGACACCTCGCCGTCGGGTCCGGCGGCGGGGAACGCCTCCGCGTGCTGCTCCAGCACCTCGGCGGCGAGGTCCTCGAAGGTGAGCCCGCCGAGCGTCGAGGTGGTGCCGGTGAAGCAGGTGTCGATGACGTCGGAGCCGAGGCCGAGGCACTCGAAGATCTGGGCGCTGCGGTAGCTGTCCAGGACGCTGATGCCCATCTTGGACATGATCTTCAGCACGCCGTCCTCGAGGGCGTTGCGGTAGCGCTCCTGCGCGACCGACGCGCTGGGGTTGTCGCCGCCGATCCGGCCCTCGTCGGCCAGGTCGGCGATCGTCTGCAGCACCAGGCGGGGCACGATCGCATCCGCACCGAACCCCAGCAGGGTGGCCGCATCGTGGGTCTCGCGGGCCTCGTCGGTCTCGGCGACCAGGGAGGTCGCGGTGCGCAGGTTCTCGGCCAGCAGCCGCTGGTGGACCGCCCCGATGGCCAGCAGGATCGGGACCCGGGCCCGCTCGTCGTCGGCACCGACGTCGGAGACGACCACGACCCCGGCGCCGGCGCGCACGTGCCCGACGGCCTCCTCGCCCAGACGGGACAGTGCCACGGCGAGCCCGGCCGGTCCGTCGCTGACCGGGAAGGTGGCGTCCACCGCCTGGACGGAGAACGGCAGGTCCGGGGACATGACGATGCGCTGGAGGCCATCCGGATAGAGGAAGAACGACCCCAGCTCGATCAGGTCGGCCGCCTCCGGGCGCTCGGTGAGCACCGAGGCGCGGGGCCCGAGCAGGGTCCTGAGGCTCATCACCTCCGACTCGCGGTAGTGATCGATCGCGGGGTTGGTGACCTGGGCGAAGCGCTGCTTCATGAAGTGGGAGATGGGCCGCCGGACGTGGCTGAGCGCCTCGATCGGGGTGTCGTCACCCATCGAGGAGGTCGTCTCCCGGCCCTGCGTCGCCATCGGGCGCAGGATGGAGATGATCTCCTCC
>SLBE01000119.1 GCA_007126465.1 Syntrophomonadaceae bacterium
ACTGACCCTGTTCTCCGGCCCGGTCGGGGGCGTGGTCGGCGGGAGGGAGATCGGCCGCGAACTCGACCAGCCCAACCTGATCTGCGTCGACATGGGTGGGACGTCCTTCGATGTCAGCCTCGTCCGCGACGGTGACGTCGGGCTGCAGTCGGAGTTCGAGCTCCAGGGGCTTCCGATCCTGGCGCCTGCGGTGGAACTGGTGACGATCGGCGCCGGTGGCGGGTCGGTCGTGCACGTCGAGCACGGCGGCCTGCGTGTAGGCCCGAGGTCGGCCGGCTCCGTCCCGGGACCCGCTTGCTACGGCAGCGGCGGGACCGAGCCGACCGTCTCTGACGCCAACGTGCTGCTGGGCCGCCTCCCCGCGGCGCAGCGTCTGGCCGGCTCCATCGAGCTCGACCTCGAGGCGGCACACCGCGCCATGGCCGCGGTGTCCGAGACCCTCGGCCTGGACCCCGTCGACCTCGCGGAGCAAGCCTTGGAGGTCACGCACTTCAACATGGCTGAGGCGATCCGGGAGCTCACGGTGGAGCGAGGCCTCCACCCGAAGGACTTCGCACTGGCCGCCTTCGGGGGGGCGGGCCCGCTCCACGCCGCATTCCTGGCCGACGAGCTGGAGATCGACCGTGTCGTGATCCCGGCCCACCCAGGCGCCTTCTCCGCGTGGGGGATGCTCCAAGGCGATGTCCGCCACGACGTGGTCACCACCTTCTACCGCCGCTTCGAAGAGGCCGCCGAAGACCTGGTCGGCGCGATCGAGCAGCTCAGGACCGACGTACTGGATGTGCTGCGGCAGGATGCGACCGATGACCACGACGTGCGGTTCGAGGTCAGCGTGGAGCTGCGCTACGTGGGTCAGGAGTACTCGTTGCTCGTGCCGTTGCCCGGTGCGACGGCGGACGAGGAACTGGCGGCCTCCTTCCACGCGGCCTACCAGCAGCGCTACGGCCACAGCAATCCGGACGCACCGATCGAGTTCGTTGCGGTCCGTCTGGCCGGCATCGTCGGGTTCCCCCACGCCGAGCGGGGTCTGCCGTCGACTCAGGGTGAGGCCGAGCCGATCGCGACGCAGGCCGTGGTGTTCGACGGTGCCTCGGTCGCGGCGCCCGTGTACGTCCGTGAGGCCATCGTGGGCGAGGTGGCGGGGCCAGCCATCGTGATCGAGTCCTCGACGACCACGGTGATCCCGCCGGGGTGGCGCATCGGCCCCACGTCTGGTGCCCATCTTGTGATGACCCGCGTTGGGGAGGATGGCCGATGACTGCCGTGACCGTGACCCGCACCCCGTCTCCGGCGACGGTCGAGGTCGTGCGCAACGCCTTCGTGTCAGGTGCGGAGCAGATGCGCCGCAACCTGTACCGCAGTGCCTACAGCCCCGTGATCTACGAGATGAAGGACTGCTCGGTCGGCATCTACGACGTGGCCGGCCGTTTGCTCGGCCAGGCGCCCGGTCTGCCCTTCTTCCTCGGCAGCCTCGGCGGGACCCTGCGAGCGGTCATCGACATCAAGGGCCTCGAGGCATTCGGCGATGGTGATGTGTGGCTGGTCAACGACTCCACGATCTGTGGAAGCCACCTCAACGACGTCACGGTGTTCGCCCCGGTGTTCATCGAGGGCGACCTGCGTGGCTTCACCGCGGCCAAGGCCCACTGGAACGACGTCGGTGCCAAGGAGGCCGGCTACGTCGGTGACTCAGTCGACATCTTCCAGGAGGGCTTGCGCATCGGCCCCACCTGCCTCGTGAGGGGTGGGGTGCTGGACGAGCAGATCCTGGATCTGATCGCGTTGAACTCCAGGTTCCCGACAGCACTCGTGGGCGACCTGATGGCCGAGATCAGTGCCTGCCGCACCGGGGTCGAGCGGTTCCGATCCATCGTGGAACGCTACGGCTGGGATCAGGTCGAGGCGGCAGTCGAAGAGGTGTTCGAGCAGGCGGAGCGAGCGGACCGGGCGTCGGTCGCCGCGATCCCTGACGGCTCCTACCGCACGGCCGGCGCCCTCGACAACGACGGCGTGGTCGACGAGCCGATCCACGTCGAGGTGACGGTCACGGTCGCTGGTGACCAGATGACCGTCGATCTCACGGGCTCCAACGAGCAGTGCACCGGCAGCACCAACAGCGGCATCGTGCAGACACGATCAGCGATCGAGCAGGCGTTCAAGTTCCTGGTCAACCCGACCGCGCCGGTCTCGGGAGGCAACTTCCGCAACCTGGAGGTCATCGCCCCCTACGGGACCTGCTTCAACCCCACCCCGACCGCTGCGTGCCTGCACTACGGGCCGCACCTGATGCTGGCGATGGACCTCATGGTCCGAGCCCTCAGCCAGGCGGTTCCCGAGCGTGCGGCTGCGGGGCACGTCGGGGACTCCTGGAACATCACCTTCGTCGGGCAGGGTCCCCACGGCCTGTTCCTGTCGGGCGAGTCGCTGACCGGCGGCTGGGGTGCATACGACGGCGGCGATGGCGAGTCGGCCCTGATCCACTCGGCCGCTGGTGACTTCAAGAACTTCCCCATCGAGACCATGGAGCAGCGCTACCCGTTGCGGCTCCTGCGCCACGGCCTCAGGGACGGATCCGGTGGCGACGGCCGCTGGCGGGGTGGCCTCGGCATCGTGCGCGAGTACGAGCTGCTGGCTCCGTGCACCGTGCAGCTGTGGTTCGAGCGGTCCGAGCAGCCCTCCTGGGGCCTGTTCGGTGGCAAGGACGGGGCGCCGCCCAACGTCACGGTGACCGAACCGGGGCGATCCCCTCGACGTCTGCTGAAGGTGAACAACTACAAGGCGCCGGCTGGCACTCGGATCCTGGTGGAGACCGGCGGCGGCGGTGGCTGGGGTGACCCGGCCGAGC
>SLBE01000059.1 GCA_007126465.1 Syntrophomonadaceae bacterium
GCTTGTTTCTTTATGTGTATGGTTTGCTTTTACCTGATCAGGTTTTAAGGTGCTCTTGCATACAGGATCATAATACATAGTTAAGTCTCCTTTCCTGTTGCTTTTTTGAGCTTTAATAAATCATCTTATCCGGATAAAGCTCCTTCATATCCGGAATCCTTGATTATCTGAAGCAGGGTTTCTGCATTAATTACTGAAGAATCATAGTCTACATAGGCTTTTTCTTCTGAAAGCTCTACCCTGGCGGTATTGACTCCATTAGCCTGCTGTAATGCTTTTTCAATACGCTGAGAGCAATGATTGCAGCTCATTCCTGAGATATTAATTATTACATTTTCCTGCTTATTTGTTGTTCCAACCATGTTGTTCAACCACCCTTCTTAAATAATTCATTTTAATTATACCCCCTATGGGTATAGTGTGTCAAGCCCCTGTTCACAGGTCAACCCGGAACCTAATAATTAAAAATTTAAAAATAACCATAAGCCATAATTCCTATTGACATGGTAGGCATTATGTCTTATATTGAAGGACAAATATTAATGCCTGATTGGCTGGGCGATTAAAATTCAGGTTAAGGAGAACTGGATATGCGTTTTTATAAAAGTGTAGAAGGTTTAATCGGTGGAACCCCCCTGGTTCGATTGAACCGGGTTACGGCCGGTTTGAAACCTACAATACTGGCCAAATTGGAAACTATGAATCCCGGAGGCAGCGTCAAGGACCGCATTGGCCTGGCCATGATCGAAGAAGCTGAAAAAACCGGGCAGCTCAAACCGGACAGCACTATTGTTGAAGCTACTGCCGGGAATACAGGAGTAGGGTTGGCAATAAGCGCCGCAGCAAAAGATTACCGGTGTATCTTTGTTCTGCCCGACAAGATGAGCCGGGATAAAATCGATTTGCTTAAAGCATACGGGGCTGAAGTAGTCGTTACCCGGAGCGACGTTCCCCCTGATTCTCCCGAAAGCTATAACGGTGTCGCCGATAGGTTGGCCGGAGAGATACCCGGCTCTTTCAGACCAAACCAGTTTGCCAACCAGGCAAACCCTGCTGCCCATTACCAGTCCACAGGGCCGGAAATATGGACTGACACCGAAGGTATGGTGGATGTTCTGGTCGCCGGAATCGGAACAGGGGGAACGATATCCGGAACCGGACATTTTCTGAAAGAAAAGAAACCTTCCCTGAAGGTTGTAGGTGCTGATCCGGCAGGTTCAATACTGTCTGGTGACTCACCGAAACCTTACAAAGTAGAAGGCATTGGTGAAGATTTTTTCCCTGAAACATACGACCACGAGTTGGTTGATGAAATGATCAGAATAACCGACCAGGAATCTTTTACCATGGCCCGGCGGTTGACTCGCGAAGAGGGACTGCTTTCAGGAGGTTCTGCCGGCACGGCAGTAGCGGCGGCGTTAAAATATGCCGAACGAATTGATAAAGACAAACTGATTGTTGTAATATTGCCTGATACCGGTCGTAACTATATCTCCGGATTCCACTCTGATCAGTGGATGGAAGAAAACGGGTTTAAAGTAGAAGAAAGAAGGAGCGTAAAGAATGCGAAATAATAAATTTTCCACCCGGGCTATTCATGTGGGGCAGGAAGCCGACCCGGTAACAGGAGCGACGATAGTGCCGATATACGCCACTTCCACATTTACCCAGAAAGCGCCGGGAGAACACAAAGGATATGAGTATTCCCGAACCGGAAACCCAACCAGGTCTGCGCTGGAAGAATGCCTGGCTTCCCTTGAGGGAGCGCAATACGGGTTAGCTTTTGCCTCCGGCTCAGCTGCTACCGATGCGGTGATAAGCCTGCTGGAACCTGGTGAGCATTTGGTTTCATGTTCAGAAGTATACGGGGGCACTTTTCGCCTATTTGACAAGATTTACGGGCGCAGGGGGCTGGAGGCAACCTATGTAGATGACTCAAACCCGGAGGCATTCGGACATGCATTGACCCCGAAAACCCGGATGGTCTGGCTGGAAAGCCCGACTAATCCTCTTTTAAATATTTTCGATATACAGTCTATAGCTAAACTTGCTCATGAAAATGGCTCGCTCGTAGTCGTGGACAACACCTTCGCTACTCCTTACCTGCAAAATCCCCTGGCCCTGGGCGCGGATATAGTAGTACACAGCACTACCAAGTATTTAAATGGCCACTCAGATCTAATCGGAGGGGCGGTAGTTACCTCCAACGAGGCTCTGTATAAAGAAATGGGCTTCTATCAGAACGCGGCGGGCGCTGTTCCATCACCGTTTGATTCATGGCTGGTTCTGCGTGGTATAAAAACGCTAAAGGTCCGCATGGAAGCCCATCAGAGGGGAGCAGATGAAATTGCTTCATTCCTGGTGGATCATCAGGCTGTAGCGAAAGTTTACTATCCCGGCCTGAAACAACATCCCGGCCATGACCTGGCCTTGAAACAGATGTCAGGGTGGGGAGGCATGGTTTCATTTAAGCTCTACGACCCGACTCGTGTTGACTCATTTTTCAGGAACCTGGAACTTTTTGCTGTGGCGGAAAGCCTGGGCGGGGTAGAGTCACTGGCCTGTCACCCCTGTACCATGACCCATGCCACTATTCCGGAAGTGAAGCGCCAGGCTCTGGGCATTACCCCGCAGCTGGTCCGGCTCTCTGTCGGCCTGGAAGATCCGGCAGATCTAATTGAAGACTTGCAGAAAGCACTCAGAGTTTAAAAGCTAAAATTGTTTTTCACTCTCACTTGACAATTACCCCCTGTATTGTAACCAGTGTTGTGCGTTCATCACAAACATTATTACCTTCATAAACCGCCATAATAAGATAACAACTTGAGATTTCTCTTATTTATATTTACAAGTTCCATATAAATAGGTATTCTTAATGGAAGCCACTAGAGGGGGTATGTAGTGAGAAACATATTATGGTGTACAGGCCACAGCCTGAAAATACCGGATATTGTCAGGGCTGAAGGCAGCTTTATTTATGACGGCCGGGGCAACCGCTACATGGACCTTGAATCAGGAGTTTGGGTTGTTCCCCTGGGGCACAACTACCCTGGCGTAAACCAGGCTATTAATGATCAGTTAAGCAAGTTAACCCACTGCGGGTACTATAACAGCAGCAGCATAGTTAATGAAGCTGCCCGGGCTGTGCTTGGTATTACCGGCCTGGAAGACGGCAAATGCATTTTTCTATGCTCGGGCAGTGAAGCAGTAGAGTGCGGTATCCAGGCTATCCATAAAATCACCGGTAAAACTAAACTCCTCTGCCTGCATGACTCTTTTCTTGGTTCTTACGGGGCAGCCAGTAAAAAGCGGCAAGAGGAGTGGCACCTGCTGGACTGGACCGGGTGCCGCAGCTGCTCTCAAAGTGAACGGTGCGATCCCGACTGCCATCTATTTTCAGCTATACCATTTAAAGAGCTGGGAGGTTTTGTTTTTGAACCGGGCAGTGCTTCCGGCCTGGTCAGGTTCCCGCCTTGTGCCCTGATTGAAAAAATGGTAAGTAAAATTAGAGATCACGGTGGAAAAATTCTAGTTAATGAAGTAACCACGGGACTGGGCAGATCAGGCCAGTGGTTTGGCTATAACCATTACCAGCTTAAACCGGATCTTGTTGCCATGGGTAAAGGGATAGGAAATGGTTACCCTGTCAGCGTACTGGCGATTTCTCAGGATGCTGCCCGCAAACTGGAAGAAAAATCATTCTACTACCAGCAGTCTCATCAAAACGATGCTCTTGGCTGCAGGGTAGCGCTTGCAGTTATCGATGAGCTGGACAAGGAAAACCTGATTGAAAGGTGCTCGGAACTGGGTATAGAGTTTTTAAAGCACTTAAATAGTATCTGCCGGAAATATCCCTTCGTGCGGGATATCCGGGGTAAAGGGTTTATGATTGCCATAGAATTTTCAGGGGCAGGCGATCAACCGGCTGTCGCCATCCACGATCAACTGATTAAAAAGGGATTTATTACTTCCCTGCGCCGTGGGCATAACTCTCTGCGTATCGATCCGCCTTTAAATATAAAGAAGGAGTACCTGGCTGAATTTACAACCGGACTTGATTCAGTTCTCAGCTCTACCTGTTAATAACAGGATTATTGACGGTTCGTTTGCATATGTTACAGGACAAAAAGGCGATAACAGTAAACCTAAAGAGGAGGCTTTATTAACATTAGTGACCAAATTTTAAAGAAAAATAGTATTGACCGCATTCTATTGAGGATAACCCCGGCAAAGATTATCATTGCTTTTGCCATTTGCCTGCTGGGTTGCTTCACAGCGATATTGCTCTTTGATGTGTACAACCTTTTTGGAGTTCGCTCTTTTTTAGAAACTTCAGGGTTAGGCGCACCTGCAGTCTGGTATCACCTCTTCAGTGCGCGGAGCCCCACTGAATACCTGCAAACTTTTCTATTAGGCCTGTTTGCGCTTAGCTGTGTTTATACTTCCGGCCGCACCGCGGAATTAACGCAAAACAGGTTAGGGTATTTCTGGTTTATGATTGGTTTATTTGCCCTCATACTGCTGGTAGAGGAAGGGGCCGATTTAAGCCGCAGGTATCAAACTATTATGGAGATTATCATGCCCGGAGCGCCATTTTTCTCCAGCAGGGCACTTATTTTTTCCATTTACATGTTTATTGGCCTGATCCCGATAGTATTATATTTTAAAGCTATTTATGCCCACAAGAAAACCTTTTTCTACCTGGTTGCGGGCTACCTTGTTTATGGTTTTGCCGGTATTCAGTCCGTATTTTTGAATTTTATCGGGCTTTCGAGAGCAGATTTTGGTATGTTTCTATTCTATGATCTGCTGGGTGGGGTTTTACACTTTCCCCTTAATGAAGCTTATTTATCAAAAGAATACATTGCTTTTCTGTTCGTGGACTATGTTATCGAGGAACCCCTGGAATTGCTGGCCATCTGTTTCCTGCTCTGTTCGATATTTTCTTATATGGCCGAAATTTATAAACCTGAAGGCAAACTTAAACAGGGTTAGAAGAGCACAAAGCCTGGTCCTGTTACTTAAGATAAACATTTGCAGCACAGGCTAGTTATACCAGCGAACCTTTTCCCGCTATTACAGTACATCGTTTAAGTGATAAAATAAAACATGGTCAACTGACTTCCACATAGTGAGGAAAAGTTATGAGCAAACTAAAGCTATTATCGATCATTTTAAAAACCAGCGGTATGTCAAAGGTTTTATACAGCTTCCTGGGTTTCTTTCTCATTTCAGCAGTGATTATATGGCTGGTCGATCCTAATGTTAATAGCTTCTTCGATGCAATCTGGTTCAGCTTTGCTGTTGTTACAACAATTGGCTTTGGGGATATTGTTGTGACGAACCTTTTTGCAAGAATAATAGCCATTGTTCTTGCTGTGTATGGGATACTGGTTATTGCAATTATAACGGGTATTATTGTTTACTACATATCCGAGATACTTAAAATCAAAGGAACCAAAGGTGCTTCAGCGTTTTTACATGATCTGTACAACTTGGATAAGCTTTCACAGGAAGAGCTTAAAGAGTTATCTACCAGGATAAAAAAGACACATAATGATCATTAGAATTAAGCTGCCATAAACCTAAACAACCACTGCTTCTTTATATACAGGCACAATCACCGGCAAATCAGGATATTCCCGGACAACTTTATCAACAAATGAAGTTGTATCTACCGATCTTGATATCGGTGGAAAAGCATCATCAAAATGATGCAGGTAAAGGGCTTTCGGTTTTAAGCGTTCGATAAACTGCGGCGCGTAGCTATTCAGGTCGCTGCGACCCTGAAAAGGCAGTGTCAGCAGGTCCGGGTCGACAGGGTAATTTTCTGACCCCTCCAGGTTAAGGCTGCCCATGTGCAGCACAGTCTTTCCATCTGCTACTATCCTGTAAACTAACACTTCCCCTTCCGGGTAGAGCTTGCTTTCCTTAAGCAGCATTCTCAAAGCTGTGAAATTACTCAGGCACCGTCTGCTAATCAGGGTTTTAATAATCAGGGGTAAATCAAAGCGAATGTGCACTCCCTTATAAACTGTTATTTCAAAGGGCCCTTTTTCAAACTTATCGCCGGGCTTGATAATAACTACCCGGTTTTCGGGTACCCCTTCCCTGTATAGGCTTTCTGCTGCTGTTTTACAGCTGTAAACCATTGATTCCCCGGCCTGCATCACCTGCGGTACATGCATGAGATGGTCAAAGTGGCCATGGGTAATAAAAATATCACCCAGTGCAGCAAGCTCCTCAACAGAAGGTGCAGGCAGCTTGCTGTTCAGCGGTAGGAAAGGGTCAAATAGAATTGATTCATCACCACTGGAAAAGGAAAGGGTTGCAGTGCCAAACCATTTTATTTTCATATAGTTTTAATTCCCCATGAATGAATGATTTCCTGCCTGAAACCATCAGGGTAGCTTGACCGGCAAAAGAACAGCATAGTATTATAACCCCAGCAGAAAAGTAAATCCTTATCTTTAGAAGTCGGATATGCATAAAAATTTCCAGCATCAAACAATCGAGTGTTAATACTTCTAAGGCAAGGTTATCAATAGTAAAAATTTGGGGAGTGAAAATTTTGTCTGTACCGGAAAAGAATTTTAATGAATTAACTGAGAGGTTTTTTGAATGGTACTGGGAGAACCATCCAGTAGATGCTACAGCAGTAGGAGATCACCGCTATGATCACCGTTTACCGGATTTTACTGCAGAAGGGATATCGAAACGTAACCAAACTGTACAAAGCTTTTTAAAAGAGTTAAAGGAAATTCCAGGAGATAATTTGCCCTTGGATACCCGGGTGGATTATAAATTGCTGCACTCTATGCTTAAAAAAATGGATAGGGAACAAAACGAATTAAAGCACTACCAGACCAAGCCTGAAAGCTATACAGCCTCTGGTTTGAACGGTGTTTACTATCTGGTAATCCGTAACTTTGCTCCGCTGGAAGAAAGAATGGAATCAATTAAAGCCAGGCTGAAGGAGTTTCCCCGGTTTCTGGCCGAAGGCCGCGAGCAATTAGATAATCCGCCCCGGGTGTTCGTGGAAACCGAACTATTAAGCATGCCCGGGACGATCGGCTTTTTTAGCCATGTCCTGCCCAACCTGGCAGAAAAGACACCAGCTTTAAAAGAGGAAATTGTTCAGGGTTGCCGCCAGGTGGTAGATGCCCTGAACCAGTTTCGTGAATTCCTGGAAAGCATCCGGGATTATACCTCTGGCGATTATGCAGTAGGTGAAAACGTATTTGAAAGAATGTTAAAAGAAGATCATTTTCTGGACTGTAACTGTGAAACTCTCCTCGAGAAAGGCAGGGAACTCGTCGAGGAAACGCGAAAAGAGATGGAAAAAGTAGCTGAGGGAATAGACCCTGACAAGCACTTTGAAGAGATTATCAATGATACCAAGAAAGCACACCCTTCAGAAGAAGACCTGCTGGATTATTACCGCCGGGAAAGTGAAAAGGTAAAAGAATTTGTCCGCCAAAAAAATCTGGTCGACATTCCTGCAGGAGACCTGGTTATTGAAGAAACACCAGAGCCGTTCAGGCCGATTATTCCGTATGCCGCCTATTTAGACCCGGCTCCACTGGAAGAAGAACAGACGGGAAGATTTTTCTTGACACCGGTGGATCCTGGCAAAGAAACTGCAGTAAAAGAAGCCCAGCTGGGAGAGCACAGTTACTACTCGATCCCCCTGATTGTTCTCCATGAAGGCTATCCCGGCCATCATCTCCAGCTGTGTTATGCAAACCGGGCGTCATCCCTGCTGAAAAAAATTGCCAATAGCAATCTTTTCATAGAAGGCTGGGCCTTTTACTGCGAACAGTTGATGGAACAGCAGGGCTATTTAAAAGATCCCCGGAATCGCCTGCACCGGTTGAAGGACCAGCTGTGGCGAGCCTGCCGCATAGTAGTCGATGTAAGCTTACATGCCCGTAAAATGACTTTCGATCAGGCCGTAGATTACATGGAAAAAGTAGCTCTGCTGGAGAGAAACAGCGCTATTACCGAGGTTCGTCGCTATACAGCTACCCCCACCCAACCGATGAGCTATCTTATCGGCAAACTGGAGATTTTAAAGATTGTTGAAGAATATCGAAGGAAAAAAGGAAAAGATTTTAACTTAAAACAATTCCACCATGATCTGTTGAGCTATGGTTCCCTTCCACCCGAATTGATCCGGGAACTGCTGTTTTCATAATAAAAGTATACGTAGATCTAGTACAATCCCCGTATATTCAGTTCTACTTACTTGTTTCTTTTATAGAAGTGCTGATTAATATCTCTGTCTCTACTAAAGATAATTTTTAAGGTTAATGGGGATATAATTTTAGGGCCGGTCAGGGTATAATAACAGCGTAAACATGGCGTGCTTCTTGAAAGGTGAATTATTCGTGGCCATTCGAAATAGCATTTATTCTTGCTTGAGAACATTATTACTTCTTATTTTAATTCTTCTTCCGATGAATTCTGTATCGGCAAAAACAACCCCAATTCTTAGTCCTGAAGAGCTGCATCACTTTGCCGATCAGTTCTTTACCGAAGCACAAATGGATAAAAAATTTCCCGGAGCTGCCCTGGCCATTGTTAAAGATGGTAAAATTGCTTTTTCCAGGGGTTATGGATATGCAGATCTTGATAATAGGACTCCGGTTAATGCTGACCAGACTGTATTCTTTGTTGAATCTGTGTCGAAGAGTTTTACAGCCACGGCTATCATGCAGCTGGCAGAAAAAGACCTGTTCGACCTGCATGCTGATGTAAATGAGTACCTGGTAAGCTTTCAGTTGGAACCTGCTTTTCCAAAACCGGTCACCGTTGCTGATTTGTTAATGCATACCGGAGGCTTTGATGATACCGATATCGGCGCTTATGCCAAAACAGAAGATGAAGTGATCCCTTTAAAGGATTACGTTAAAAACCATCTGCCTTTGCGGGTCCTGCCTCCGGGTGAAGTTGTCAGCTACTCGAATCATGGCTATGCCCTGGCCGGCTTACTGGTTGAAGAGATTACATTGATGAAATTTGCCGATTACATGGAAGAAGAAATATTGAAGCCGCTTGATATGAATAACAGCAGTTTCATCCTTTCCCCTGAAATGGAAAACCACCTGGCCCGCCCCTATTTGCCGCAAAACGATTCCTACATCCCCGGTATATTTCTTTTTCACAACTATTCACCTGCCGGAGGATTAAAAGCAACTGCCCGTGATATGGCAAACTTTATAATTGCTCATCTTGAAAATGGAAAACATAATGGATACCAATTACTGCAGGAAAACACCATCAAAGAAATGCACCGCCGTCAATTCACCCACCATGACAAACTGCCCGGCTGGGTCTTCGGGTTTTACGAAAGTTACATTAACGGTTATCACTGCCTGGTTCACGGCGGCTCAAACCGCCTTGGACATTCCAGCCTGCTCTTCATGCTGCCAGATGAGAATTTCGGTTATTTCCTGTCCCTTAACACCTTTAACCTTGACCTACATGACCAATTTCAGGCGGAACTTATGGATAAGTTTTATCCGGAGATAGCAGAATCCAGGTTGCCGCAGGTGGCGCTTGACTCCGACGAGCAGTTAAATAAGTATTCCGGATACTACTTTTCAACCCGTCAGGCCAGAAATTCAATTGAAAAAATTATGCTGCTCCTGGGACAGCTTCAGGTCAGGTCAGAAGCGGGTAAATTAACTGTGATTTATCCCCAGGGTGAAGATGCCCCCGGCGAATGGGTAAAAGTCGGCCCGCTGTTATTTCAAAATACCGGTAACGGCAGCCTCATGGCCTTCAGGGAAAATGGAAAAGGGCAGGTGACCCACCTTTTTATAGACAATCAAGCATATGAAAGATTACCCTGGTATACTGCGGCGTCATTGCAGGTCGCAGGATTAATTCTTTCGGTTATAGTCTTTTTATCTGCAGCAACCATCTGGCCCTTTACCTGCCTCCGGAAAAGCTACCTGCAGGATAGGCTGAAAGCAGAAAAAACCGGCCTCTACCTGGCCTGGGCACTTGCCGCGGCCAACCTTATCTTCCTGGTCAGCCTGGCGGTTATCTTTTTAAATTACCAGGTTGAGCTGGCCTTCGGCATGCCGGGTCTGCTGAAATTATTACTCCTGGTCCCTTATGCAATTTTTATTTTAACCGCCACTGTTCTTTTCTATGCTGCGAAAATATTGGTAGAAAAAAGATTAACTCTCTTCTGCAGGATCCATTTAACAATTACGGCCCTCTGCTCTACCGGGTTTATATACTTTCTCTATTTCTGGAACCTGATGGGATTCTACAATGGTTACAGGTAAATAAAAATCCGGTATAGAATCATACTTAAGGACGATCGAAAATCCACCCCCGGGACCTTTGTCTGCCCTAAAGCCGGTGGTAACCTATAATCAGCAGCGGCGGCAAATATACAGGCGCCGCGAGTTAAAAAAGAAAGAGGTTGGAACAATGAAACAACGTATCTGGGGATTTATCCTGCTGGTTTTAGGTATACTGGTATTTTTTCAGGTAACCGAAATTTACAACTTCGGTCTCGCTTTCTGGCCGGTGGTCCTGCTGCTCCTGGGTATAGCAATTCTCTGGGAGAGCATCGGCTTCGGCATCACTTCCTGGTTTTTACTGGGCCTGGGATTGTGGGTTGGCGGCATCGGTTTGTTCGGCATTCTTTCCAATGCCGGGGTAACCGAGCTAACAGGCGGAGATTTGGCCCGCTTTGGGTGGCCAATAATCCTTGTGGCAATCGGCCTTTCAATATTGATCGGTGATCGGCCGTGGGTAAAAGGACGATTCTTCTTTGGCAAAGATAAAAAAGATTGGGCCTCACA
>SLBE01000192.1 GCA_007126465.1 Syntrophomonadaceae bacterium
GAACAACTAATCGTGGCTTTGGATGTTTCTGAAATGGGCAGAGCTGTTGAAATGGTCAGTCAGCTGGCTCCCCTCGGGGTGAGCTTTAAGATTGGCCTGGAACTGTTTATGAATGCCGGTCCGGCTTTTGTTCAGAGCCTGGCCAAAGAGCATAAGGTTTTTCTAGACCTGAAATTTCATGATATTCCCAATACCGTGGCGGCAGCGGTTAAATCTGCTGCATCCCTGGGAGTGTGGATGCTTAATATACATGCATCAGGCGGCCGGGAAATGATGCTGGCTGCAAAACAAGCCCTGGAAAGCTTTGAAAATAAGCCGTACCTGCTTGCCGTTACCGTTTTAACCAGCATGGATGATCAGCAGGTAGAGGAGACCGGCAGCCGGGTAAAGGTATCCCAGAAAGTGCCGCTGCTGGCCAGGCTGGCGGCAGAATGCGGCCTGGACGGAGTGGTCTGTTCTCCCCGGGAAATCATTGCGGTGAAAGAAGCGGTGGGGCAGCCAATTATTACGGTTATTCCGGGAGTCCGGCCGGCAGGAAAAGATCAAAACGATCAGGCCCGCACAGGAACGCCGGCCGAGGTAATTAATGCCGGTGGTGATTTCCTGGTAGTGGGCAGGCCGATTATTGCCTCAAACGACCCTGCCGGGGCGGTCCGGGAAATTCTTTTTGAGATGGGGGTGGCCCTGTAATGAGTGAAAACGAGATAGAGCAGCTTTTAAAAGACACGGGAGTGATCATGGACGGACACTTCCTGCTTACATCCGGCCTGCACAGCAGCCGTTTTATGCAGTGTTCACAGCTGCTGCAATACCCTGAACAGACGGAGAAAATTTGTCGGCGGCTGGCAGAACCCTATAGGGATCAAAATATTGATGTTGTAATCGGTCCGGCCATGGGCGGGGTGATCCTTGCCTATGAGACTGCCCGGGCCCTGGGAGCCAGGGCGCTCTATGCCGAGCCGGCAGAAGGAAAAATGGTTTTAAAGCGCGGCTTCAAGATTAAACCGGGTGAGACAGTGTTTGTAGTAGAAGACGCGGTTACCACGGGAGGTTCTGTCCGCAAGGTCCTCGACCTGCTTGAAGCAATTGGTGTCACTGCATCCGGTGTAGCAGTGATGGTGGATCGCTCGGCTGGCCGGGTAGATTTCGGTTTGCCGACACATTCCCTGCTGCAGGTGGAGATTGAATCATTCAGCCCGGAAGATTGCCCGCTTTGCCGGGAAGCTATACCCCTGCAGAAACCAAAAAGTTAGCTAAAGAACAAACTGGTATAAAACCTGTATTAATCCCCATTTTCATATGGGGATTTTTTTGTTTATATAAAAGCCATTTCAATTTAAGCTTAAGAAAACCCCTATAAAATAAGCCCCACCGGCCACTTTTTAAGAAAATGACATTATCAGAAAAATGGGGATTTTTTTGAGTAATAATGGGGACTTTCCCCATTCCTATTCAATATTTATGCATATATAATTTGTGCATATACAATAAGCTGAGGTAACGAACATGCCGCTGACACGTCTGCTTCTAATTGATTTACACCAGGGTTTCCGGGAATCTGCCCGGAAGTACCTATTACGTTCTCGTTTGTTCAGAAGTGTAGAGACTGCGGCCACCTACAATGAGGGCATGCTTCTTGCTAAAGAACACTTTCCTGACTTGCTTCTTGTTGACAGTAAAACCTTTTTTGACAATCCCGGCATTATCAAAGAAATAGAAAAGCTAAAACACTCAAATTCTGCTTTAGAGGTTTTAGTTTTATTTCTTTTCCGGGAAGAAGATTTAAGCCGCTGCCAGGAGTTACTGCCCATGGTCAGTGGCATTATTTTAAAAGAGCGCTTTGCTGAAGATCTGCTTGAATATCTGGCAGCAGGTAAAATAAATACTGCAGGCTATCGGGAAAGCTCACGCAAGGGAGTTGATCGGCGTATCTGATAATAACAATGGTCGGCATAGCCGAGGTTATTATACAACTGAAAACGTAAAGATTCCGGAGAGGAATACCTGTTTAGAAAACTCAAAAGAAATGGAGGGTTATTAATGAGTCTTAAAGTTAAGCTAATCGCTTTTTTTCTGCTGGTCGGTATTGTGCCTTTAGCCGCAATTGCGGTGCTAAGTTACACCATGGCCAGTCAGAATATTGAAGATGAAGTTTATTCGGCCATGGAAATGTTCTCCGGCCTGGCCAATGAACAGCTGGAAGGGTATTTTGATGGAAGGGTAGGCGATGCCCAGGTTTTGGCAACTACTCGTGATGTTTACCAAAGTCTAAACATTCTTCAGGGTGGAGAACACCAGGGAGAAGTAATAGAAACTGTCGGCGATAGAAACGATCCCATGTGGCAGGCCCGGTTGAGGATTCTTCATGATCTGATGCCAACAGTAGTCGATAACTATGGCTTCGGTTTTGTCTTTTTAACTGATCCTAATGGAACTGTTGTCTACGATTCCTTAAGAGAAATTGAAGGTGCTGACTTGTCAGATCGAGATTACCTGCAATCTTCCCTGGGGGGCCGTACTACATGGTCAGAAATCTTTTATTCAGATGTAATTCATGAAGACTGTATTGTTGTATCTGCACCGGTTTACAGTAACGGAACTTCAGGACAGATTATTGGTTCTATGAATATACTTCTTTACGCTGCTGATTTAAACGATATAGTTCATGAAGGCCTTGAAGAGTTGGGGCAAAGCGGAGATGCATACTTGATTGACGCAAACGGTCTTCTACAGACTGATACAAGGCTTGGTGAATATGCCTCCGGTGCAGCCATGAATGTGAGTATTGAGACCCGGGCAGTCGAACTGCTTTCAAACCCGATCCGTGAAGGCAACA
>SLBE01000195.1 GCA_007126465.1 Syntrophomonadaceae bacterium
AGTTTTACCTGCTGCTAAGTAAACCGTTGGAAGAGCAGATGCTACGTCCGTTGAAGATGCTGGAGTTTTACGGGCAGCCTGCCGGATGCAGGCTGCCAAAATCTAGTCAGGAGACGATTGTTTTGGGAAACCGGAAAACCCCAGCAGATAAAACGTTGACGTAGCCTGCGATGGAACAGGTTTGCTTAGCAGCAGGCAAAGCGTACACCTATAATAAGTTGAATTTATCTCTGAGACCATTTCAACTTACGGGGTGGAGGAAAGTGGAGTCAGCGCAGGTATTCGAGGAAAGTTGAAGCGATAACGAAGTAGATCAGCAGGCCGGTTACGTCTTTAATGGTAGTTACAAAAGGCCCGGCAGTTATTGCCGGGTCAATATTGATCATACTGCAAATCATCGGAACAAGCGTGCCAATCAGGGCGGCAACGCTTATTGTTGCCAGCATTGAAACGCCGACAACCACACCAAGGTATGGGTTGCCCTGCCAGAAATATGCAGCAAATGATATTAAAATACCGCATAGCACACCCATCACAGCCCCGATTTTTATTTCCCGGAAGAAATATGGCCACATCTCGGAAGATTCGATCTCACCGGTGGCCAGGCCGCGCACAAATATGGTAGAAGATTGCGTACCAACATTACCGCCCATATCCATAATAACCGGAATAAAGACCGCAAGCATGACTATTGCTTCAAGGGTGCTTTCAAAAACACCGATTACACTTCCCGAAAGAATTCCGCCGGCCATACTGATAAAAAGCCAGGGCAATCTCATCCGAACCACTTTGCTGACAGGTGCCTTGGTTAATTCCACACCTACAACTTCACTGGCCCCGGCCAGGCGATAAATATCTTCTGTCGCTTCCTGCTCCATAACATCCATAACATCATCGACGGTAATAATACCCAGCAGCCTATCCTGGTCATCAACAACAGGTACTGCCAGCAGGTCGTACTTGGAAACAATGCGCGCCACTTCTTCCTGGTCAAGCTCGGCATTAACGTTAATTACATTACGACGCATGATGTTTTTTATTATGGTGCCATCTGAAGAAGCGATCAAGTCGCGTAACGATACGACCCCAATGAGCTGACCATTTTCATCAACTACATAAACATAGTAAATAGTTTCTGCTTCAGGAGCGATTTCCCGCAAGCGGTCAATTGCTTCTTCTACCGGTATGTCGGCGGGCAGGGAAATAAACTCGGTGGTCATAATACCACCGGCACTATCTTCCGGATATTTCAGAAGATCACCGAAGTCAACCGGTGTCTCTTCCTGATCAATTAAATCGAGGACCTTGCGTGCATCTTCCGAAGACAGCTCACCAATCAAGTCGGCGGCATCGTCGGAAGCCAGGCTTTTCAGAATTGACCTGGTCCTTTCGTCTCCGAGAAGCTTGAGAATTTCAGCCTGCTCAAAATCTTCCATTTCCTCGAAAATTTGAGCGGCATCATCAGGGGAAAGCTTCTCCATCAGCTCAATTTTTTGTTCCAATTCAAGTTCATCGAGCAGATCGAGAAGATCTCCCGGATGGGTTCCCGACTTCAATTCACGACTGATTTGCATGTAAATATGCTCAACAGACAATGTTATCACCTCCCAAACATTCTTAATTATAGCACGCAGGTCGGCATAAAAAAACCCCGCTGTGCCGTGGACCGTTGTTTTGAACTGTTCCCCCGAAAGGTGGGTACCCTCTCAGCTGTTTTACAGGTCCTCTTTGCGGAGGCTGCTGCGCCGCAGCTGAAGTCCAGGTTCCCATTGTAAAAGTGTTAGCTCAAAACTTAATCGGCTGTCACGAACACCGCAGGGCGATGCCTATAATTGACCAGCTATTTTCATAGAAATCATAGCATAAATTCGCCTGATTCGCAAGATCAGTATTCCGGATCCTGATTACTACAGACCCTACTTTTCCTTGTCTTCCTGCTTTTTCAGTTCCAGTTTAAGCTCATCAAGCTGTTCAAGATCTACAGACGAGGGAGCACCGGTCATCAGGCAGCTGGCTGCAGCTGTTTTGGGAAAAGGTATTACCTGGCGGATTGATTCATCCCCCGAAAGCAGGGCAACCAAACGGTCAAGCCCCAAAGCTATACCGCCATGCGGTGGGGCACCAAATGAAAGGGCCTCAAGCAGGAAACCAAATTTTTCCCGACTTTCTTCTTCCGATAAGCCAAGCAACTCAAATATTTTTGATTGAACCTGACTATCATGAATACGGGTACTTCCTCCGCCTATCTCTACGCCATCAAGAACCAGATCGTAAGCCTGGGCCCGCACTGCCAGGGGATCACTGTCCAATAAGCCCATGTCATCGACCCTGGGAGCTGTGAAAGGGTGATGATCTGAGTCATAGCGATTTTCTTCCTCGTTATAATGGAACAAGGGGAAATCTACAACCCACAGAAAGTGCGGATCGCCTGATTTTTCCTTCGGGGCCAGGTGACGGCGCAGGTAACCGAGCACCTGGCAGGTTATCTCCCATTTGTCCGCTACAAATAACAATACATCGCCGGGCTCGGCTTCCATTTTAGCGCTGATTTGATCCATCAGGTCCCCATCAAAAAACTTACTGATTGGCGAACGCCAGCCGCCTTCCTCAACGAAAGCCCAGGCCAGTCCCCTCGCTCCCAGCTGGCGGGCCAGAAGGGTCAGATCATCAAGGTCTTTACGGCTCATGCTGCTTCCACTTTTAACTAAAAGCCCTTTTACTGAACCTCCATTTTCAATAGCTGATGTAAAAACTTTAAAGTTACTCTTCTGAGCCAATTCGTCAAGGGCAACCAGCTCCATACTAAAACGCAGATCAGGTTTATCTGACCCAAAGCGGTTCATAGCTTCGCTGTATGGCATGCGCAGAAAGGGTCTCTTTACTTCAACGCCATGGATTTCTTTCCACAGTCGGGCGACAAGCCCTTCCATCAAGGCAAAAAGGTTTTCCAGGCCGAAGAATGAGGTTTCGATATCAACCTGGGTAAATTCGGGCTGTCGATCAGCCCTTAAATCTTCGTCCCTGAAACAGCGGACAATCTGGAAATAACGTTCTACTCCGCTGACCATCAGGAGCTGTTTGAAAAGCTGCGGGGACTGGGGCAGAGCATAAAAGGAGCCGGGATGCGGACGGCTGGGTACCAGGAAGTCTCTGGCTCCTTCCGGGGTGCTGCGGGTCAACATCGGGGTTTCTATTTCCAGGAAATCATAATGGTCAAGATAGTCCCGGACCAGTTTAACTGCTTTATGACGCAGCTGCAGACGCCCAAGCATTTCCGGCCTTCTTAAATCAAGATAACGATAACGCAGACGCAAGTTTTCATCTACATTAAGATCATCTTCAATATAAAATGGAGGGGTCTTTGAGGTGTTGAGTATCTCCATGGCTTTAACCCGCACTTCAATTTGCCCCGTTGGCAGGGCCGGGTTAATATTTTCATCAGAACGTCTGACTATTTCGCCCTCTACCGCAATAACATATTCGCTGCGCAGGCTTTCCGCCTGTTTAAATAATACATTTCCGAATTGCTGATCAAAAACCAGCTGCATTACTCCGCTGCGGTCACGTAAATCTATAAATATTAACCCACCATGATCGCGTCGCCGGCCAACCCAACCGGCCATTTTTACAGTTGTTCCAACATCATCAAGGGTCAACCCCTCACAGTAATGGCTTTTATGCACAGCCTCTCCCTGTCCGGGCAAAATTACTGAACCGGCCCCTGCTGCTGAGTTATTGTCCGGATCATCATCTTCTAAATCAAAAATATCTCCCAGAAGCAGGTCGAAAAGTTCAGCCCTCGATAACTCCTGTTGTTCTCCGCTTTCCATATCACGCATGGTGACCATATTCCGTGCTATTTCATTTTCCCCTAAAATTGCTACATATTTATAACCACGCCTCCCAGCGTACTTCATCTGGGCTTTTAGGCTTCTCCCTACCATCTCAGGTTCAGCGGCAAAACCTTCCCGGCGCAGTTCAGCAGCAAGGACCAGGGCTTCACTTTCCAGGTCATCCCCTGCCGTGACAACATAAACCGGCGTTTCAGAAACAAAAAGCTGCTTACTCCAGTCCATAGCCAGAAGAATTCTCTCCACTCCAAAAGCGACTCCTACACCGGGTGTATGCGGTCCGCCGCAGTGTTCAACCAGGTAGTCGTAACGACCGCCTCCACAGAGTGAAGCCTGGGCCCCTGAAGCTCCGGCAGTTATTTCAAAAGCTGTCCGGGTATAATAGTCCAGCCCGCGAACCAGGCGGCTGTTCAGGTTGAACGGAATTTCAAGGCTGTTTAAATATGTTTTAAGGTCAGCAAAATGTTTTTCACAATCGGGACAGAGGTGATCGGTCATCCGTGGTGCCTTTTCAATAGCAGCCTGGCAGCTTTCAGTTTTACAGTCAAGGACCCGCAAGGGATTATTCTTGTAACGCTTGACACAATCCCCGCAAAGGCTCTTCTCAGTCTTTTCCAGGTATGGCACCAGCGCTTCACGATACTGCGGGCGGCAAACAGGACAGCCAACACTGTTCAGTTCAATCGAGAGGTTTTCTATCTGCAGGGATTTGAAAAAGTTATAACAAAAAGAAATAATTTCTGTATCAGCTACCGCACCCTCAGCCCCGAATATTTCTAGACCAAACTGGTGAAACTGGCGGTAACGTCCCGCCTGGGGACGATCATAGCGAAACATCGGTCCACTGTAATAAAGCTTTACCGGTTGAGGTTCTTCCTTCATATTGTGTTCAAGGTACGCACGGGCAACAGCTGCAGTTAACTCCGGCCGCAGGGTTAAATCGCGCCCGCTGCGATCCTTAAAACTATACATTTCCTTCGATACTATATCGCTGTCTTCTCCAACACTGCGAATAAAGAGTTCAGTTTGTTCAAAAATGGGCGTGCGAATTTCTCCAAACCCATATAAGTCGCAGTAATCAGTAAATCTTTCTTCCAGGTGCTGCCATTTTTTTGCTTCATCCGGTAGTATGTCTCGGGTTCCGCGGGGTGCCTTATATTTCATCTTCGATCTCCTCTCATAACATGGTTCCTTATATGTATATCAGAACAATTTCTTGCTGTCCAGCAGCATTGTCACCGGACCGTCATTATCTACCAAAATCCGCATCTCTGCCTGAAACCGGCCGGTTTCTACCGAAATATTTTGCTCTCTTAATTTTTCACAGAATATATCATACAGCTCTTCGGCCTGCTCCGGAGGCGCTGCGGCAGAAAAGCCGGGACGACGCCCCTTGCGGCAATCACCTTGAAGGGTAAATTGCGAGATACTTAAAATTTGGCCTTCTATTTCCCGGACGGAAAGATTCATCAAGCCCTCTTTATCTTCAAAAATACGCAGGCCGGCAATTTTACCGGCCAGGTATTCACTATCAGCGGGGCCGTCTTCCCTTCCGACTCCAAGGAAAACCACCAGGCCGCTTTTTATTTTACCTATAGTTTTACCTTCGACTTCCACGCTGGCTCTGCTAACACGCTGTACAACTGCTCGCAATTTATATTATCCTCCATATATTTTCCATCTTTGAGGCTGAAAATTATTGGTCACTTGCTTTTTGCGCCGTAAACATAGCGTCGCACAGAGAAAACATCTTTGATTTTACTGATCTTATTCATAATCTGATCCAGGTGGACCTGGTCCCTGACCACTAATGTCATCTGGATGGTGGCTTCCTTATTCTTGTCTGCCCGGGCTGATACTGCATTAACTTCAACCTTGCTCTCATTAACAGAACTCATGATATCTGCCAGTAAATTTTTTCGGTCATTGGCTTTGATCTCTATATCGACAGGATAAGAAGCGGCATCAATACCTTCCCAGTTTGCGTCCATCAGACGGTTCTCGTCACCCTGGTATTGCTTCAAGTTGGGGCAATCGCTGCGATGGATGGATACCCCACGGCCGCGTGTAACAAGGCCTACTATATCGTCACCGGGCACGGGGTTACAGCATTTTGCCACTCGCATCAGCAGGTTATCTACGCCTTCTATTGAAACACCAAGCGAGCCCTGTCTCTTTTTTTTAATTGGCCTGAATTCGGGCACGACTTCTTCCGGTTCCTGGTCTTTATACCTTCGCTGATACTCTTCACGCATGCGGCTGATGACCTGGTGTACAGATACTCCGCCGTACCCGACAGCTGCGTATAAATCTTCGACAGAAACCAGGTTAAATGAGCGGGCCACTTCCTCAAGCAATTCGTTTTTCATATGCAGGCGCTGCTCGGTATTAATACGCCGGATTTCCCTTTCAATCATTTCGCGCCCTTTTTCAACATTTTCCTCGCGGCGCTCTTTTTTAAACCAGTTACGGATCTTGTTCTTGGCATGCGATGTTTTAACAATTTTAAGCCAGTCGCGGCTTGGGGAGCCCTGCTTGGAGGTAACGACTTCCACCATGTCGCCGGTTTTAAGTTGATAATCCAGGGGTACCAGGCGTCCATTAACCCTGGCTCCGGTACAGTGATTACCGATATCGGTATGAATTTTATAGGCGAAATCAAGGGTTACAGAACCGGCAGGAAGGTCGATAACGTCACCTTTGGGGGTGAAAACAAATACTTCGTCTGTAAAAAGATCCCCTTTTAAATCTTTGATAAAGTCGCGGGCATCACGATAGTCGCTCTGCCATTCCATCAGCTGCCTGAGCCAGGTAAGTTTGTCATCACCGTCTTCGGTATCACTGGTTTTTTCTTTATAGCGCCAGTGTGCGGCAATACCATATTCAGCGGTCCGGTGCATATCCCATGTCCTGATCTGGATTTCAGCCAGTTCATTCTCCGCCGCAAAAACCGTGGTATGCAAAGACTGGTACATGTTTGGCTTCGGCATAGCGATAAAGTCTTTGAAGCGCCCGGGTATCGGCTTCCAGATCGTATGGACGATTCCCAGGGTATGATAACAATCTTTTACATTATCGACGATAATACGCACTGCCGTTAAATCATAGATTTCATTTAAATCTTTACCCTGCTCCTGCATCTTGTTATAGATACTGTAGAGGTGCTTGGGCCGGCCCTGTATTTCAGCCTCAATATTAGCCTCGGAAAGGTAGTCCTGCAAAATCCAGATGATGCGATTTATGAAGTTTTCCCGCTCACGTCTTTTCTTGTGCAGTTTTTCCACCAGTTGAAAGTAATCATCGGGTTGAAGATAGCGGAATGCTAGGTCTTCAAGTTCCCACTTAATCATGTAAATACCGAGGCGGTGAGCCAGCGGGGCATATATTTCCAGGGTTTCACGGGCAATTTCTTTCTGTTTATGAGTGTTCAGGTAGCGAAGTGTCCGCAGGTTGTGAGTGCGGTCGGCCAGCTTGATTAAAACTACCCTGATGTCTCTGGCCATGGCAATAAACATTTTTCTCAGGGTCTCAGCCTGCTGTTCTTCCTTGGACGTGAAATCAAGGCGGCTCAGCTTGGTTACCCCATCAACCAGGGAAGCAACTTCTTCTCCAAATTCCCGATTGATATCATCGAGCGTTATCTCTGTATCTTCAACGACATCATGAAGCAGGCCGGCAATAATGGTAACAAGATCCAGCTCCAATTCGGTCAGGATCATTGCCACGCCGAGGGGATGCATAATATATGACTCACCCGATTCGCGCAGCTGACCGGAATGGGCCTTAAGAGAATAATTATATGCCTTCTCAACCTGGGCCCAGTCCTCCAGATCGGGATAGTAACGTTGAATTCTTTTTTTAAGATCTGTTAGTCTTTGTTCTTTCACAACCATGGTATACTTCCCCGTTTCAAATGTCTTTCAAAAAGGCATCACCATACAACCTTCTTAACTGCTCAGCCTGCTTAAAAAAACTGCGTATGCCGAACTTTCAGGCAGGGCAGACACTCTCTATAATACTAAAAAATAGTAATAAATTCTATAGTACCAAGAAGCAAGAAACTTACAAGTTGTAGAAATAGGCGGCAATTTCCTGCGGAGGGGCATCAAGCAAGAGTCGTTGAAACTCTTCGCAGCTCTCCAGGAGTTCGAAAGTTTCAAGGTAAGCAGGGGATGAATTAAGGCAGTCCGGCCAATTATTCATGATTTCTTCTGCATTTTTTGTGAGACATCCCTGTTCAAGAAGGCCAATTTCTGAATATATTTTTTGGGTACGCTCCCAAAAGTTTTTCGCGGGCTTAAAATCAAGATGCTTCTCTGTCAAATCAGGAAGTATTAACTGATCTTTTTCCTGATCCCTTTGCAGGATAAGGGCAATAATTTGCTCCAGCACTTCTTCAGATGGCAGGGATACCTCAGTCAGGCGGCAGTTTTGCTCCTGATCCTGATCATTATAGAGCAGGATTACTTTAGCTGAATCTTTGTTTAGCCCGTTGGTAAAAACCTTCTTTAGGATATTTTGATGCAGCGGCAAATCATAAAGCACAAGAATCCCCGAATTATCAGGACAATCAAAACTGCCACTCATCGCTCCGCTGGTTAAAACATAGGGTGTACGTTCTCTATTGACTCGCGAAATGATCCTTTCAGCCCGGGACCGGGTAGCAGCAAAGAGGATGCATTTTTTTTGTTCCCCTTCGATAATTTCTTTTGCTTTAGCTGTGCGATCATGCCATCCGCGCATATCGATTACTTCAAGACCGTTAAAGTCAGAACTGTCACTGTAACTAATGTCTTTGATTTCGAGGTCAAGTGTTTTTTGGTTGCGGAAGAACCCGTTTTTCAACCGGTAAGCGAGATCAACTTTGCGCCCCTGCTGCAGCTTTTCCAGATGTTCTGCCCCGGAAAAGAAAATCGGATCCAGGGTTCTACCATCTTTCTGGACTTTCAGCTTCAGGTGTTTTTGATCAGAACCAACCAGCCGCCAGGAAATTACCTGCCACTGCCTGCTGCCAAAAAGAGGCCTTGGGTTACCTGTGCCATAGGGTTGAAGCTGTTCAAGGCTTTCTACAAGATCGAAGTCAATATCCTCTGCACTGAGCTCAACATCAATATATAAAGATGGTTTCAGCATTTCCTGCTCCAGGTTTGCCGAAGCATAACGACCGAGGCTTTCCCGCAGCTGTCCGATATTTTCCTGTGTTACAGTAAATCCGGCAGCCTGCTCATGACCGCCAAAGCGTTCCAGTAAAACTGAGCTATCACTGAGGGCGGCAGTAATGTCAAAACCGGGAATACTCCGGGCAGAACCTCTACCTTCACCATTTTCCAGCGCTATCATCGCAACAGGGCGATTAAACTTCTCAACTAACCGGGATGCAACAATACCAATTACTCCGTGATGCCAGTTTTCACTCGCCAGGGTAAGAACCCTGGGATCCCCGGTATCAAGCTGTTCATGAGCACCTTGCTCAGCTTCCTTCAGAATACTTTGTTCTGTTGAGCGCCTGGTCTGGTTGGCCTGATGTAAGCTCTCGGCCAACTGTGCCGCATGCCCGGTATCTTTTTCCAAAAGCAGTTTAGCTGCCGGCAGCGCTTCGCCCATTCGCCCGGCTGCATTTACTGCCGGAGCTATAATAAATGAAAGGGCTGCACTGCTAACCCGTTCGGGCTCCAGCCCGACTGCCTCGGCCAGGGCCTTGAAGCCAAGCCTCTTAAAGCTGCGCAGCACCTCCAAGCCAAGGGAAACAATTATCCTGTTTTCATCCACTAGTGGGACTACATCGGCTGCAGTGCCCAGGGCAGCCAGATCCAGGAGATGAGCGGGGAACGGTTCTTCTGCTTTTTCCATCAGGGCAGAAGCCAGCTTAAAAGCTACTCCCGCTCCGGAAAGTTCTTTATAGGGGTAAGGGCAGTTTTTCTGCAGGGGGTTAATTACAGCCACTGCACTGGATACCTGTTCAAGGGGTTGGTGATGATCGGTAATGATCATATCAAGGCCAATCTCCGAAGCAAAGGCTACCTCTGCTTCGGCATTAATACCGCAGTCTACAGTGACAACCAGGGAAGCTCCTTCTGATTTAAACTGCTGCAGGGGATCTTTGTGCAGTCCGTAGCCTTCATCGAAGCGGCTGGGCAGGAAGTAATCAACCCTGGCTCCCAGCTGCTGAAGTGCCTCAACCATAATAACCGAAGCGGTAATGCCATCAGCATCATAATCACCATGAATTACAATTTTTTCATCGCTGCGGATTGCCTGCATTAAACGCTCGACTGCTTCTTCCATACCCCGCATTAACCATGGCGAATAGAGTTGATCTGCGGCAGGATATAAGAATGCCCTGGCCTGCACGGGATTTTCGATACCCCGTTTTAACAGCAGGCGGGCCAGGGCAGGCGGGCATTCCATTTCATGTGACAGCTCATTTGCTTTTTCGCTGTTAAGATCCGGCCAGATCCACTTTTTACCGCTCAGGCTCATCTGGAGATTTTTCCACCTCTGCTTGCGACGTTTCAAGCTCTTCTTTTTCAGCCTCTGCCTGCACACTTTCCTGATGTTCCTCTTCTTTATGCCCGGCTTCGCTATCAATCGAATTTGCTTCTTCATCCGGGACGGATAAGGCTTTATTTAGCTCGGCTTCAAGAAATACTTTTTCTTCTTCGAGGGCCTTAACTTTTTTCTGCAAAGTTTCCTCTTTCTGTCGCATTTCGCGGAAAGAAAATGCTGTCCTAATACTGCGGAAAAGGGCAAACAACCCCATGGCCAGGGCCCCGACAAATGCTGAACCCAGGATTAAGAGGATCAGCGATACCTCGGCCCTCCCGAAAATATAACTTACGGTTACCGATTCATTATTGGCCAGGGCCATGATAGCAATGATCAAACTAAAAACCAGGCCCATAATCAGATAAAAAGAACCCATGATCATCCCTCCCCGGGATATTAATTAGGCTGCAGTGC
>SLBE01000019.1 GCA_007126465.1 Syntrophomonadaceae bacterium
AAGAAAAGAGGATGCTTTTTTCTCGAAAAGTGCTTTATCCTTCCCTGGTTATTTTTTGTATGACCTATACCCTGGGAGCCATATTAACTTTTTTGCCCCTGCTGGGTGAAGTTCGCGATATTCGGGCAGTGGGATACTTTTTTACCATATTTGCCTTAACTACTGTGGTAGCCCGACCTGCTGCCGGTAGACTTTCGGATCGCCTTGGAAGGGAGAATGTCTATATCCCGGGGGTGCTAATTGCCGGGGTATCTTTACTGCTGATTGCTTATGCAGCATCGGCAGGTCAGCTTTTAGTGAGTGCTTTCATCCTTGGTGTTGGTTTTGGCGCGGCCCACTCTTCTGTGATGGCCCTGGCAGCTGATCGCCTTCCGGTTATGGAAAGGGGTATCGGTATGGCCACTTTTACAACTGCGTTTGATCTGGGCATTGTTGTTGGTTCTATAACCCTGGGCTTCCTGTTGAGCTGGTTTGACTTTAAGCTTCTATTTATAATCTGCGCAGTAATTATGATTTTACCTGTATTCGGCCACCTGTTTAAAGGCAGGTTTTCGCACAATCATTCGTAAAAGTATTACAAGTAATGAGCCTATATAGCTATGGACTGCCCAGACTGCTTAAGGAAAATGAAGCGAGCGCTGTTTTCTTAAGCAGGCTGGGCCTTTACAAAGTATTAAAAATTACCTGAAAGGATGGATTGATAAAAATGGCAGACACTCTGGCATATAAAATTTTACGTGAGCACCTGGTTGAAGGAAAATTGGAAAAAGATCATGAAATCGGCATAAGGATTGATCAGACTCTAACCCAGGATGCTACGGGAACAATGGCCTATCTGCAGCTTGAAGCTATGGGTGTTGATAAGGTAAAAACGGAACTATCGGTAAGCTATGTCGACCACAATACCCTGCAAAACAGTTTTGAAAATGCTGATGATCATCGTTACCTGCAGTCTGCCGCAACCCGTTATGGAATCTGGTTTTCCAGGCCGGGTAACGGTATTTGCCACCAGGTTCACCTTGAGAGATTCGGTCAGCCCGGTAAAACTCTGCTTGGCTCAGACAGCCATACTCCGACAGCCGGTGGGCTGGGCATGGTCGGCATTGGCGCAGGCGGACTTGATGTTGCCGTAGCTATGGCCGGGGGGCTGTTTTACTTAACTGTTCCGGAAGTGATTAAAGTTGAGTTAATCGGAGAGCTTCCTTCATGGGTAGGTGCTAAAGACGTGATCCTGGAACTACTGCGTCGTCTTACTGTCAAGGGTGGAGTAGGTAAAATTATTGAATACAGCGGGCCAGGGCTGGAATATCTTTCCATCCCGGAAAGGGCAACTATTACAAATATGGGTGCAGAGCTGGGAGCGACTACCTCTGTTTTTCCCAGTGACGAGATAACCAGGAAATTTTTGGATGATCAAGGAAGAGTTGATTGCTGGCAGGAGTTGAAAGCAGATCCCGGAGCAGTTTATGAAGAAGAAATAACAATTGATTTAAGCAGCCTTGAGCCGCTGGCTGCTGCTCCGCACAGCCCGGATGCTGTGAAGGCTATTAGAGAAATTGGCCATGTTAAAGTAGATCAGGTTGCTGTGGGCAGCTGTACAAACGGATCTTATCGTGATCTGAGTCTTGTTGCCGAAATATTAAAAGATCAGACAGTTCACCCGGACGTCAGCCTGGTAGTTGCACCGGGTTCACGACAGGTCTACTTAACGCTGGCCCGTGAAGGTGTTATTGAAAAACTCCTGCTTGCCGGGGCAAGAATTCTTGAAACTGCCTGCGGACCTTGTATAGGTATGGGCCAGGCCCCTCCTTCGGGCTCCGTATCGGTACGAACTTTTAACCGTAACTTCCAGGGCAGAAGCGGAACTGCAGATGCCGGTGTTTACCTGACTGGTCCGGCTGCCGCTGCCGCAGCGGCAATTAAAGGAGAAATATTTGATCCACGTGATCTTGGCACTGTTCCCGGAAAGATTAAAGAGATAGTTCCGGTTATTGATGATCGCATGCTGATTGCCCCACCGGATAACGGTCCGGATATTGAAATAGTCCGAGGCCCCAATATTAAACCAATACCTTTGAACGAAGCGCTGCCTGAGAATTTAAGGGGTAAAGTTATACTGATAGTTGCCGATAATATTACCACGGACCATATAATACCCGGAGGATCAAAGGTTCTGCCTTTGCGTTCTAATATTGAAGCTCTCAGCAAGTATGTTTTTTCTTCACTTGACCCGAACTTTGCCCGGCGGGCAGGTGAGTATGGCAATAGTATTATTGTTGCCGGTGATAATTACGGTCAGGGTTCCAGTCGTGAACATGCTGCTCTTGCGCCGATGTTTTTGGGTATTAAAGTGGTTCTGGCCAAATCTTTTGCCAGGATCCATCATGCCAACCTGGTGAACTTTGGTATAGTGCCTTTAACTTTTAAAAATTCTTCTGACTATGAACTGCTCGTTAGTGGAGATGAACTGCAAATAGATAATGTCATGGAACAGTTAAAGCAGGGGAACGTACTTATTCACCAGGCAAAAGGAAAATATGAAATAGAAACAAAGCATAACCTGTCTACCAGGCAGCTCGATATTATCAAGGCCGGCGGGCTGCTCAATTATACCCGGCAAAATAAAACTGAGTAGATGGTTTCATCCGGTTATAACTTATTTTATAGGGAGAGGTATTAATTGGCTTCAAAGAGTTCAAGAATTAGCAGGCAAGAGGTTGCGCAGCGGTTAGCTCAGAATGAAGCGAAGATTAGGTCGATGATCCAGGAACTGTTTGTTTTGCTGCATTTAAGTGGCGCATTAACCGATTCTGCAGATGACGTTTTACTG
>SLBE01000252.1 GCA_007126465.1 Syntrophomonadaceae bacterium
ATGAAAAACTTTTCGAAACAGAAGACGCTCTGAAGAACCAAGGCAAAAAGAAACCTGGTTAAAACTGCTAAAAAAACCCTTTACTATAAAGTTCAAAAAAATTCCTCTGAAGCATTCTGCTACAAAGGATTCTTAAATTACCTATTAATTTATGCTGTCAAACTAACACGGAATACGCTCGGCAATAAAAACAGGTAAAACCCGGCTGGTAAAACCGCTATTACACAGCAGTCTCTTACTGATTTAATCAAGCCCTTCAATAAAGAAGGGTTTTTATCTTTATAAACAAAAAAAGACTTCTACTTATCTATTCAAAATTATTTAAGGGCGCTGCGCAGTCTTGTTACTTGGATCCTGACCTTTGTTCATTTTAACTGCTATACGCGGTGAGTCGTACATCACCCACAGGTAAACCGCTATTAAACCAAGGGCACGGGTAAAAAACCAGGCGGCAATAGCAATTAAAAACCAGAATAAACCTTTACTGAAAAGGCCCAGGTACATATATCCTGCACCGGGGAAAATCAGGTTAAGCAGGCTGGAAAGGATAGGGTCTTTCCTGATAACGTCATCAGCGAACCTCTCCTTTTTTTTGGTTTTATCCTCTAAAACTGCTTCAGGCGGCTCCAGCGAGGAGCGACAGTAGCGACATTTTGTTGCAAAGCTAACAATTTTTTCACCGCAAAATTGACAGCGCTTATATGAAACAGGTGTATCGTCTTCTTCGAGGGTCGGCTTCCCGGCACAGGCCCAGGTTGTGCAGCCTTTCGTTTTTTCCCAGCAGCTGCCGTGATAATTACGCATACAAAGCCGGCAGCGAACGGTAAGATCGCCTGGTTTAAACTCCTGTCCGCAATTGCTGCAGTAGTTTTCCTTCATTAATTTAACCTCCATTAAAAGTATAACACAAATTAAGCTTTCTCCTATATAGCAGCTAAAATAAAACTTGCTCTTTTATATTTAAACAGTGATAATTGAGCTACAAATATTTCTACCGGGGTGAGAACTGCATGGAAAGCCGGACTGTTGCTGAAGCTGCTGTTAAAATTGCCATGACCGCCACAAGGGAAGAAGAATTGGCCATGAAAGAGGAACATCTTGGCGAAGGGATTCAATCCCTCGCAGTCGATTATGGAGGGGAATTTTTAAGTTCACTGCAAAAAGTTGTAGAGAGAGCTGTAGTTGCCTCAAAGCGAGAGGGCATTATTGATGATTCAAGCCACTCAGACGGAGCCGTTGCGGGGGCAACCCGTGAAGCCCTGGTGCAAATTATGCCCAAGGCCCTGGGCCTTAATGTTGGCGGCAAAGTAGGCATTGCCAGGGGTGGCACTCATATAGCAGTGGCTATATTTTTCGGCATAGGCCTCTTGCATCGCAATGATGTAGCCATAGGATTAGGGCACAGGGTCATCTAGTTTGTTTCTTCATATTTTGGGAACCGATTCAACACCCTTCTTGTCATTATAGTAACTGTCCAGCCTGATCAAATAATTATGCCTGCTGAACGTTCAGGCTGCGTTGTAGTTCATAACAAAAAATGGGGGTTAGAATATGAAAAGGCAAATATTAAGATCAAGAATCTTAATGATGGTGTTAATCGGGTTTAGCTTATTTGTAATTTCTTCCTGTGCCGCACCTGCATACTATATGGGTGCAGATGAAGCTGCAGTCGAAGATGTAGCGGTTGATTATGCCCCGGCACCGGAAGAAAGAGCAGCTATGGAAGCCACTGATACAGATTACGAAATCTATACAGATGGTGCCGTCGCCGGTGAAAGGCATGTCAGGCACGTGATCAGAGACGGCTCAATAGAACTCACCGTAACAGACACCAGGGGAAAAATCAGAGATATTCACAGCATTGCAGAAGAGGCCGGCGGAGTTATCAGCAGCTCTAATATCTATGAAATGAGAGAAGGGCAATATGCAGCAAGCCTGACCCTGAGAATACCAGAAAACAACTTTAGCCGGGTTATGAACGAATTAGAAACTCTGGGCAAGGCTCGTAACATCCAAACCGGCAGTGAAGACGTTACCATGCAATATGTTGATTTGGAATCAAGGTTAAATAACCAGAAGGCCCAGGAAGAAAGACTGATTGAAATACTTGAAATGGCTGAAACAGTTGAAGATATTTTGGAAATAGAAAGGGAGCTTTACCGGGTGCGAGGAGAAATTGAATCAATGACCGCACAGCTGAACCGCCTTGATGACCTGGTTTCCCTTGCGACTATTCACGTAAACCTGCGTGAAGAAGCAATTCCCACCGGTGAATTGACTACCGGCCCATTTGAAGGACTCTGGACCAGGATCGTTCAAACCTTTACCGGTAGTATTAACTTTATACTCAATGCCACCTCTATTATTATAATTGCCTTTTCAGCGCTGCTGCCCGTTTTAATTATCCTCGCAGTTGTCACCTTTTTAATTATTGTAGTGATTCGCAAGCTGTCGAAACGCAAAAGAGCCAAAACATCACAACCCTTAGAGAAAGAAGATTCAAAATCGCAGGCTTAAGCACATAAAAATGATACCCGGCTCTAAAGGTTTTAGTGCCGGGTATCTTCTATTATTAAAAATTCATGGCTGCTCAGCCATATTTAATTGCGGTTGCCTGCTGAAGCTTGTAACTGCCCGGTTTTCTTAACAAAACTGAAGCGAGCATAAAGTGCAGGAATGGAACTGCCGTTTTAGCAAAGCCTGAAGCGAACGTAAAGCGAGTGCAAGAAATTAGGCGACGAAGTGAAGCCTGGAGCAGGTCGGCCTACATGGAGGTAGACCGCCTCGAGAAGGGCCCGGATGGCCCGTCGAGAGGG
>SLBE01000094.1 GCA_007126465.1 Syntrophomonadaceae bacterium
CGGCGGTGACGACGGCGGTGACGACGGCGGTGACGGCGGCGACAGCGACCCCGGCACCGACGAGCCGACGCTGGAGGCCGTGCTGGGCTCCGAGCTGGACGGCGGGTTCGCCGAGTACGTCGCCATCGCCGTCGACCAGGCCCACGATGTAACCGACTCGCCGTTGAGCGACGAGCAGCTGGCCTGCCTGCCGATCGCCTACGGCACCGCCACCGGCATGCTGGAGCGTGCGCAGGTCCGTGCCGAGGAGACCGTGCTGGTCACCGGCGCCTCGGGCGGCGTCGGGCTGGCGCTGGTGCAGCTGGCCCGCGCGCGGGGTGCCAGGGTGATCGCCCTGACGAGCGCGGACCACGCGGCGGCCGTCCGCGACGCCGGGGCGAGCCAGGTCGTGGCACGGGACGAGGACCCGGTAGCCGACCGTATCCGGCAGGCCGCAGCAGGGCCGATCGCGGTCGTGGCCGACGTCGTCGGCGGGTGGGCGTTCGAACAGCTCTTCCCGCTACTCGCGACCGGTGGCCGGTGGGTCACCTGCGGGGCGGTCGCCGACCCTGTCGTGTCACTGGACCTGCGACAGCTCTACCTCCACCGCCGACGCCTGATCGGCTCGACCATGCACACACCTTCGCAGTTTCGCCGGCTCGTCGACGACGCCCGCCACGGCCGCATCGACCCCGTCGTCGCACGCACCTACCAGCTGGCGCAGATCCACACCGCCCAGGCCGACTTCGCCGAGGGTGACCACGTGGGCAAGCTCGTCCTGGTGCCGCAGCGCTGAACCGTCAGACGAAGCCCATCAGCCCAGATCCGGCGGCCGCCACAGGTTGACCCCGCCCTCGGTTGCGTACCGGTCGATCTCCTCCAGCTCGTCCGCGGTGAACGACAGCCGGTCCAGCGCCGCCACGTTGGACTCCAGCTGGGACACGCTGCTGGCCCCGATCAACGTCGAGGTGACCCGCTCGTCGCGCAGGGTCCAGGCCAGGGCCAGCTGTGCCAGCGACTGGCCCCGGCTGGTGGCGATGCGATCGAGCACCCGGATCCTCGCGAGGTTGTCCTCGCTGATCAGCTCCGGATCGAAGGAGTCGGCGCTGGCTCGCCCGGCCCGCGAGCCCTCTGGGACCCCCTCGAGGTAGCGGTCGGTCAGCAGGCCCTGTGCCAGCGGGGAGAACACGATGCAGCCTGACCCGACCTCCTCCAGGGTGTCGAGCAGGTGGTCCTCCTCGATCCAGCGGTTCAGCAGCGAGTACGACGGCTGATGGAGCAGCAGCGGTGTTCCGAGCTCGCGCAGGATGGCAGCCGCTTCGCGCGTCCGCGCCGAGGAGTAGGACGAGATGCCGACGTAGAGGGCCTTGCCCTGCCGCACCGCGGTGTCCAGGGCCCCCATCGTCTCCTCGAGCGGCGTGCGCGGGTCGAAGCGGTGCGAGTAGAAGATGTCGACGTACTCGATCCCCATCCTGGCCAGGCTCTGGTCGAGGCTGGCGAGCAGGTACTTGCGCGATCCCCACTGCCCGTAGGGACCCGGCCACATGTCGTAGCCCGCCTTGGTGGACACCACGAGCTCGTCGCGCAGGTGGGCGAAATCGGTGGCGAGGATTCCGCCGACGTTCTCCTCGGCCGAGCCGTAGGGCGGGCCGTAGTTGTTCGCCAGGTCGAAGTGGGTGATGCCGAGGTCGAACGCGCGACGGAGGATGTCGCGCTGCGTCTGCAGGGGGCGGTCCTCGCCGAAGTTGTGCCACAAGCCGAGCGAGATGGCCGGCAGCTGCAGGCCGCTGCGGCCGGCCCGCCGGTACGACATCCGCTCATAGCGATCCGACGCAGCGACGTACGGCACAACGGCACCTCCGACACGTAGCGAGCCGCGCGTGAGCCGGGAGGACTCCCCGCAGGTCGCGTCACGCGCCCACTCCTCACTGTAGCCACCGCCCTGCCGTGGCTGCGGGGGCACACGGAGGGCATCGCGGGGCACGCAGCCGGCCGCCGATGACCGGCACACGACCCCGCTACCTCGACGGCGGCGCTGCGGGGCGCGGAGCCGGCCACCGATGACCGGCACAGCGCCCCGGCCTCGGCGCAGCACGGCGAAGCACGGCGCGACCCACCGGCCGCGGCGCCGAGCACCGGAACGGCGTGCCGGGATCAGGCGGCGAGCAGCGCCTCGGCGGTGCGACGGCCAGACACCAGCGCCCCCTGGATCGACGACGTATCACGATGGTCACCGCAGACCCAGGTCGACGCGTCGACCCGCACCTCCCTGGCGAGGGTGGGCAGGTCCTCGACGTTCTGCCGCGGCTGGGCGTGGGGGATGCGGTAGGCCGCGATGCGCTCCCAGCCGGCCACCTCGCCGCCGTACCAGCCGGTGAGCTGGGCCCGGATCGCCGCGTCCAACGCGCGGTCGTCCTCGGGCGGCACGCCGACGGTGGAGACCGACACCAGCGCGTCGCCGCCTGGCGGGGCGTAGTTCGACGCGACCTCGCTCATGACGGCCAGCGTGGTGACCGGGCCATCGTGGTCGGCGTCCAGGGCGAGGTCGGGCCGGGCGAACGGGGGCTGACTGGCCCGGTAGTAGACGGTGGCCGTTCCGCGGTCGGGGGCGACGCCACCCGGAAGCCGGGTGCCCAGCAGCCGCTGCGCCGCCGGTCCTTCGGTCGCCACGACGACGTGCTCGGCCGAGAGGCGGTCGCCACCGGCCAGGCTGACGCTGCCGCGATCGACCGTCTCGACCGGGTGCTCGAGCCGGACCGTGTCCAGCGGCAGCCGGGCCGCCAGCTGCTCCGGGAGCTGTTGCATGCCCAGCGCCGGCACCGCCACATCGCC
>SLBE01000106.1 GCA_007126465.1 Syntrophomonadaceae bacterium
CCCATGTTTATTAATGACAAACCAAGATTTAAGACCATGCTGGTCTTGCCAACTCCACCTTTGCCGCTGGATACAGCAATAACTCTGCATTTCCCTGCCTTATGCCAGTTACTCTCAGGGGGTTGCTGCAGATCCCTGGCTATGGCGTCAGCTCTTAATTTTTCTGCCTGATCACTGCTCATTAACCAGCCCTCCACAATAATCCTGCCAGATCAACTTCCGATGCCAGTTTCAAATCTTGAGGAACGCGCTGACCATCCGTTAAATAGGCAAGAGGTACCTTGGTATAATACGTGCCATTTAAAACTGCACCATAAGCATTGGTTTCATCAAGCTTAGTTACAATCAAACGGTTATATTTTAAGCGCTTAAACCGTTCAGTAATAAAGCCAATATCCTGCCGCCTGGTAGTTGCGCTGATCACCAGGTGAATATCAGCAGGCTGCAGCATATCGATGTACGGCAAAAGATCTTCTAACTGATCATCACTACCTGTAGAACGCCCTGCCGTATCGATAAATATACGGTCGCAACTTTCCAGCCGAACCATCACCTTAAATAAATCCTGGGGAGTCATAACCACCTCAAGGGGTAAATCCATTATTTCTGAATAAGTACGCAACTGCTCTACGGCTCCGATTCGGTAGTGATCTATGGTAATAAGCCCGACCTTTTCATTTAAGCTAAAGGAAGACCTGGCTGCCAACTTGGCAAGGGTTGTAGTTTTACCAACACCTGTCGGGCCTATAAATATTTGCGCCCTTGCATTAAACCCTTTTGAAGAGTTAATTTTTCTCGCTGCTTTATCTTTTAATATTTCTGCCATCCTGGTGTGACTCATCCTTCCGGGAACATTTGCTTCCTCTTCGGCTTCGTTGAATATTTCTTCGAGCAGCGTGGGATCAAGGTCATGATGTTCAAGATAATTGCGCCAGTAATTTGAACTTTTCTTTTTAGTAATCAACCCAGGTGTTTTATCATCACTGCTACTATTAGAGGCTACCGTCGATAATTCGGAAACCATATTCTTCAGTTCCTTCAATTCATCAGCCATAGCTGTCATTTCTTTTTCTTTCGCTGCAGCTTTTTTCAGCATAACAGGGCTAGCCTGGGATTCTTTCTTTTTCTGATCAACAGCAGCGATAATCTCCATTTGCCTGGGTGTGAAAAACCCGCGCAAACCCTTGCGCCTGACCCTGCGACTGTGCAGTATCAGAGCATCTGAACCTAAATCCTTTTTAACTTTAACCAGACCTTCTTTCATATCCGGCGCAAGGTATTTTCTAATTTTCATTTTCTTTAATCACTCCCGCTGCTTCTACTTTAACTTGTGGTAAAATTTCATTAATTGAAAGGACAGCTACAGGCAGGTGGAAGCGATCCAGCAGCCTTTTCAAGGGCAAGCGGATAGCCGGAGAAGTTAAAATTACCGGCGAAATACCTTTCTGGGCCAGACTGTCGACAACCCTGCCAATGCCATCTACCAGGTTCTGGGTAATCTGCGGTTCCATAACCGGGAAGCTTCCCTGCCTGGTTGTCTGAATTGATCCAGAAATCATTTTTTCCAGTTTCGGATCTATCGTCACCACATCAAGCTTGCCTTCATCGTTTACATACTGGTTTGTGATTGTCCTGCGTAGAGCCTGTCTGACAGATTCGGTCAGGGAATCAATATCCTTGGTAACCCTGGCCTGATCGGACAGCTCTTCCATCATGGTTACCAGATCATGCAGAGGCACTTTTTCCCTGAGCAGGTTCTGCATTACTTTTTGCACTTCTCCCAGTGAAAGCACTTCCGGAGTTAACTCCTCTACAACCGCCGGATTAACCTCTCTCAAGGATTCAATCATCTCTTTAACCGCCTGGCGTCCCAACAACTCGTGAGCATTGCTTTTTATTGCCTCGGTGAGATGAGTTATCATTACCGTTGAAGCATCCACAACAGTACAGCCCATTGCTTCGGCTTTAAACCTGGCTTCATCTGAAATCCAGACAGCAGGCAGATTGAAAGTTGGCTCCTTAGTTTCAATGCCTTCAAGTTCCATTGGCAATTCTCCTTCAGGGTTAAGGGCCATATGCAGTCCCGGCCTAACCTGACCACGGGCAATTTCATTGCCTTTTAATTTAAACCTGTAATCAAAAGGACCCAGCTGTAAGTTGTCGCGAACCCGAATAGGCTGAATAATAATGCCAAGTTCATTAACAGCTTTTTTACGTGCAGCGGTAATGCGATCAAGTAAATTGCCACCTCTTGACTCATTCGTAAGTTCAACCAGGTTATAGCCAATTTCAACTTCCATCAGCTCAACCTTCAAAATAGAACTGAAGTCATCAGGTTCAGGCTGCAGGGTTTCAGCTTCCTGCTCTGCTTCCATCCGGGCCTCTTCAACAACCTGCCTCTTCTCCCTGAAGAGGACAAAAGATAGCGCACCACCGGCGGCGGCAAGCAAAAAGAATGGCAGTGGTGGCATTCCTGGAACAACCCCCAAAAAGAATAACAGCACAGCAGTAAGCATAATCACCTTTGGAAACGCTACAAGTTGTGCTGTCATCTCTTCGCCAAAAGATGCTTCAGCAGTAGAGCGGGTCACCAGCATACCGGCTGAAGTAGAGATAAGCAGGGCCGGAACCTGGGCTACAAGGCCATCACCGACCGTAAGGATGGTAAAAACAGAGGCGGCTTCTTCAACATTCATCCCCAGTTGAAAAACACCTATTCCAAGACCGCCTACGAGATTAATTAAAACGATAACAATCCCTGCTATAGCATCACCACGGACAAATTTACTGGCCCCGTCCATGGATCCGTAAAAATCAGCTTCTTTTTGCAGTTCCTTGCGCTTGGTGCGGGCAGTATCTTCATCGATCAGGCCGGCATTAAAATCTGCATCAATACTCATCTGTTTCCCCGGCAAAGCATCAAGGGTAAAGCGGGCTGCTACTTCGGCCACACGACCGGCACCATTGGTAATAACTACAAACTGGACTACAGTTATAATAACAAAGACAACCATCCCGACAACATAATTACCTGCAACCACAAACTGTCCAAAAGCCTGGATAACTGAACCAGCATCTGCTTCCGATAAGATCAGTCGGGTTGAAGATATGTTCAGGGCCAGGCGGAAAAGGGTCGCTGTCAACAAAACGGACGGGAAAATATTTAATTCCCTGGTGTCGCTGGCAAATAGAGTAACCAGGAGCACTACTAAGGCAAATGCTATGTTTAGAGTTAGCAGCATATCTAAAATCCATTTATTTACCGGGATAATAATGATAACTACCATGAGAATAAATGCTACTGCCGCGAGAATATCTGTATTCCCGGTTATCAGTTTACCCGTGCTTTTAAAGTTCATCCATTTTTGATCAGTTACTGCCATAATTTATCCACCTTAGCGTTAAAAATAACTTTTTTCTCTCATCTGGTATACCATGGCCATTATTTCAGCTACAGCCTGGTAAAGTTCAATTGGTATTTCTTCCCCGATATCGCTGTGCTTCCAGAGCATTTGTGCTATCGGCTTATTCTCAATGACAGGAACTTCATGTTCTTCAGCAATCTCCCTGATCCTGCGGGCTATTACCGCTGCACCCATTGCCACCACCCTGGGGGCGCTGTCTTCGCCTTCCCTGTAAGTAAGGGCGACAGCCAGGTCGGTCGGGTTTGTGATAACAACGTCAGCCGAAGGAACATCCTGCAGCATACGTTCTTTCGCTACCTGGCGCTGCTTTTCACGTAACTTAGATTTAACCAGCGGATCCCCTTCAAGATGCTTGTGCTCATCCTTTATTTCCTTTTGACTCATCTTCAGGCTGGTTTTATGCTCATGCCTTTGAAAAAGGTAATCCATAAAAGCAATCAGGATGAAAACCGCTCCAACGATCATGCCCAATGTTGTCATCGTTTGCCAGAATACATGCAAACTTGTTTCAGCAGTCTGGTTGGCCAGCAGCAGCAGAGTTTCAAGTCTGCTCTGCAGGAAAAAATACGTTACTGCGCTGATCACAGATATCTTTACCAGAGACTTGACCATCTCAAAAAGGGCTTTTTTGGAAACAATCTTCTTTACTCCCTCAAGCGGATTCAGGCGCTTTAACTGGGGAGACATCTGTTCAGTCGAGGCTAAAAAGCCGACCTGGACCAGGTTCGAAGCAACCCCAACAACTAAAGCGACTGCGAAGACAGGAGCCATGATAGACAAAAACCTTGTCAAGGCTTCATTAAAAACAACCTGGGTGTTGCTAAATGAAAGGGGGAAAGAGAGCATACTGCCAATGAAAAGATTAAAAGCATCTTCTATCCCCTGGAAAGCAACAGAACTAAATATCATCAGCAGGGACATTACGCCAAGGATATTTATCGCCGAATTAAGCTCCATGCTTTTGAAAACCTGTCCCTTGCGACGGGCCTCCCTTAATCGGTGCGGCGTTGGCTCTTCAGTTTTATCTCCCGTATCATTGAAAAAGAGGAACAAGTTCTCACCACCCCTGCATGAATACGAATATGTGCCTTAAAAATTGATCCAGGTACCCGTCCCAGATGCTGCCGAAAACCGGCAGCAGTATTGCAAATAAGAGCATGGACATAGCTATTTTTAAGGGCAGGCCCAGGATAAATACATGCACCTGGGGCACAGTTTTAGCAATTAAACCAAGGGCTATATCCATTAACATCAAAATGACAATTATCGGTGCTACCATCTGAAATGACAGGTAAAACATGTTGGCGAATAATCTACCGACTCCTAATGCAGTATGCGTACCCATAAATGCCGCATCTAGCGGTATCATCACATAACTTTCGGCCATGGCATGTAAAAAATAATGATGCCCGTTTAAAGTTAAAAAGAAAACCAGGGCCAGTAAATAATAGAATTGCCCCATAAATGTTATCTGGCTGCCATACTGCGGTTCAAAAACTCCTGACAACATCAAACCTGCTTTCATATCGACCATCTGTCCGGCATTGAGAAAGACTGAAAACATTAATACTACCAGGTAGCCGAGAGCCAGACCAATCAGGACTTCTTTACCAAGGAGCAATACCATTTCAAAAGGTACGCGCAGTTCAAGTTCAGGCCTGGTTTCCATCGATAAAAAAATCAGCAGGGCTATAACCAGCGACAGGTAAAGACGCAGGGTAAAAGGAATGCCCTGGTAGCTGAAGTAAGGAAAGAGGTAAACTATTCCCATCAGGCGAGCCCAGATTAACAAGTAGACCAGCCAATTATCCAGGTTCAGGGGAAATAATCCTTCCACAGCTACGCCTCCAATCGCCACCTTTCATGATCTGCTCCGCTTAATGTTAAACGTCAAAGCATTGTCAGCCCTTCACTCCATAACTGCAAGGTAAATTGAACAACATTATTAAATACCCATCCTCCAAAAATCATTACCGCCAGGAGGACAGCAATAATTTTTGGTACAAAAGCCAGGGTCGGCTCCTGGATTTGTGTAGTAGCCTGCAGGATACTGACTGTCAAACCTACAGCCAACCCTGAACCGATGATCGGGGCAATCATAATCAGGATAATCATTATTGCCTGCTGCACTATATTCAAAAGTCCATCTGGTGTCATCCTAACAGCTCTCCCTTAATTAAAACTCTCCAGCAGCGACCTGACTACCAGGTGCCAGCCGTCAACCAGGATAAATAGCAACAGCTTAAAAGGCATTGAAACAATTACCGGCGGCAGCATAAACATTCCCATAGACATCAGGGTGCTGGCCACAACCATATCTATGATCAAAAATGGCACATAAAGCATAAAGCCCATCTGAAAAGCAGTTTTCAATTCGCTGATTACAAAAGCCGGGACCAGAACATGCAGCGGTACATCATCCTGGGTTTCAGGCTGTTCCATGCCAGACATATCCACAAAAAGAGCCAGGTCATTTTCCCTGGTATGGTAATACATAAAACCCCTGAGTGGTTCCGCTCCCAGTTCAAAAGCTGTTTCCTGGTCTATTTCTCCTTCGATATATGGCTGGACAGCAGTTTCATTTATTTCAAGCAGGATCGGCTGCATCACAAAAAAAGTCAGAAACAGGGCCAAACCGACTAACACCTGGTTCGGCGGAATCTGCTGTGTTGCCATGGCATTCCTGGTAAAAGATAGAACAATAACAATCCTTGTAAAAGATGTTGTCAGGATTACAAAGGCCGGAGCCAGGGTTAAAAGGGCTATAATTAGCAAAAGCTGTAAAAACCCTACCAGGCTTTCCGGGTCTTCCTCTCCTTCTCCACCTATCTGCAGGTTGACTTCGGGTATCTGGACCGGTGGCTGGGCAAAGCTCTCTGTCGGAATAATAGTTATCGCCATTAAGGATAAAAGTATTATCAAAAGGAAACCCCTTGTAAAACTTCCGGTCATTTCATGCCCCCGTCGCTACCAGTATCACCGGTTTCATTATTTCTCAACCTGTTAATTACCTTTGTAACAGAATCTTTAAAGTTTAGGTGCTGATCAGGCTTTTCATCATCAGCATATTGCAAATCCTGCCAGTTAAATGTTTTAAGCAAATTTACCCCGCCCTGGGCGGTACCTATCAGGTATACTTCCCTACCAACCTGGACCAGCAATAGCGAACTGCCACTTTTGGGATCCAGTGGAGTCCGCTCCAGCACTTTCATATAACCGCCATTAAAGCCCTTGTATACTGACTTCAGACCGTATTTAACTGCAAGATATGCCAGTAATATTATTAAAAGTAAAAAACCCATTGATTGAAATAGCAATCCATATTCACCCATAATTAGCCCTCTTCCTCCACTGCAGACCGGGAATTATCAACATCTTCCCTTTTCTCATCATCTTCGTCGACCAGCGAAGTAACCCTTACTCCAAAACGGTCATTAATTACAACTATTTCTCCATGCGCAAATGGAGCGCCGTTGACCAGGATCAATACTTTCTCATCTGCAACCCGGTTAAGCTGCAGCACCGAACCTTCCTCAAGGTTGATCAAGTCACGAACCTTAAGAGATACCTTGCCAAGCTCGGCTGCAATATCCAGATTAACACCGTAAAATTCGGGTGCTATTCCGCGCAGGGAAGCAGCAGGTTTTGATTCTCCCAGCGGCTTAAAAACAACCTTTTTTATCTCAGGCTGGCCTTGATCCAAATTGTTTTCCCATACATCTCCGGTCATAAAAAAACTCCTTAAATCCTATTGAAAGATAAATTCTTTATAATATATAGCCCTTACTTCACCTGTATGGAGAACACCGTTAATAATTTTCAGAAGATCCTGTTCAAGATTTTCCATGCCACCGGGTTCTTCAAGGTCTTCAACATACTTACTGCGCAGAACAGCGATGATATTAGACCGCAGTTCTGCTTCGCGCTCCTGTATTTCACTATTCAGGCCCCTGTCATCGTAAGCAAGATCGATTTTCATCCGCAGGAATCGCCTGGTCCCGGGATCGGCCAGGTTAACCTGGAACTCATCCATCGAGTAAGAGTGCTGTGGCGGTTTTTCCAAAGCAACCTGATCTGCAGCTGATTCATCCCCCAGGAATGGAAGACCGTCACCAAAAATAAAGAGAGCTGCGGCACCAAGTACTAATATTACTATGATTACAAGTATTATTAATAGCAGTGGCTTCCGTTTTTTACCTTCTTTTTCTTTGCCTTCAGTTTTCTCTACGGCAGGTTTTACTGTCAACTGAGATCAACCTCCATTCCCTTAATAAGCTTCACGGTGCAGGTCGGGACGCTGCATCGAAATGACCATAGTAACCCTGCGGTTCCTGGCCCTTGCTTCCGGACTGACGTTCGGTTCCAGGGGCCGAAACTCTCCATAGCCGGTGGCCTGCATACGGTGTGGATCAAGGTTTTTGTCTTCTACGAGATAGCGGGTGACGCGCACCGCCCTGATTACCGAAAGTTCCCAGTTGCTGGGGAAATCCGGCACATTAATCGGCAAATTACAAGTATGACCCTCGATAATAATATTCCGATCAAGGCGTAAAAAAAGTTCAGCAAAATCATCGAGAACTTCCCTGGCTTCAGGCTTTAAGTCAGCCCTGGCCCTCTCAAAAAAGATGTAATCGGGAAGCTCCATGACAATGCCGCGTTCATCCAGGCTTACCTCAACTTCTCCCTCCAGCCCCATTTCCTCCAGGAAAGTTTGCACTTCCTCTAATATTTCTTCAGCTGCCTGGGCCTGCTCAAGCAAAGCCAGTTCAGATAATATGCCATCCTCGTAAGCCATCGATTCTTCCTGTGATTGGCGGGTCTCCGGAGTTTGATCCATGATGCCGGTATGTCCCAAAAAAGAAGTTTGAATTGAAATGATCACTGTCTGGAAACGCTCTATGTCAATCACAGACATTGTATAAAGAAGAATAAAAAATGTCAGAAGTAAGGTAACCATGTCGGAATAGGTAGTCATCCAAAGCGGACTACCCTGCTGTTGCTGTTGCTTTTTACCCTGGCGGCGGCCATTCTGTCCATTTCTAGGCATTGGTTAACACTTCCTCAGCTTCATCAGAATCCTCAGGCTGCTTATTTGCTTCTTCCAGCATTTTTTTCTCTTCCGGTGAAAAGTATGATTTAATCTGTTCCTGCAATAGTCGCGGGTTAATTCCGCTCTGCAGGGCTAAGAGTGCTTCAACAATAATTTCCTTAAGCCTGATTTCTTCATTACTGTATATTGTCAGTTTATTAGCAATCGGCAGTAAGATCAGGTTGGCAATTAAAGATCCATAAAGTGTTGTCAAAAGGGCAACAGCCATACCGGGCCCGATGGCACTTGGATCGTCAAGGTCAGCCAGCATCAGAACCAGGCCGATCAGGGTGCCAATCATGCCAAAAGCGGGAGTCAAGCCTCCCCAGGTCCGGTAGAGCCCCTGGCCCAGTTCATGCCTTCCTTCAAGTGAAGTAAGTTCGGCATTAAGAATACTACGGATATTATCAGGTTCGAATCCGTCAATAACCATCTGCAGACCGTTACGGAAAAAGTCATCTTCAATTTCTTCCAGCTCGTCTTCCAAAACCAGGAGACCCTCACGCCTGGCCTTCTGGGCCAGGTCAACAAAGCGTGAGTGCAGATCAATAATTGATTCATCCTTGCGGACAAAAGCTTTCCTGGTAACACCGGCTACTGTTTTAATTTCATCCAACCTGAAGCTAACCAGCATTGCTCCAAGTGAACCACCGACCGTGATCATTAATCCGGCGGGATTCCAGAATGCTCTCAAATCACCTTCGAAAACAATGCTGAGAGTAACCAGGGTGCCCCCGATGACTATGCCTAATACTGATAATATGTCGAAATTCTTCATAACAGCTCTCTCCATCTTTTAAGGTACCGGCCGGAAGGGAAAACCCTTCCGGCCTTAAACCTTATAGTTAACGCTTCATGTTTACGACCTCTACCAGGACCTCATCCGATGTGGTCACTACCCTGGTGTTAGCCTGAAAAGCCCGGCTGGTAGTGATCAGTTCGGTGAACTCAAAGGAAAGGTCGGTATTAGACATTTCCAGGGCCGAGGCGGTGATCAAACCGCGGCCGGCTGCACCGGGATTGCCAACTACAGCATCTCCCGAGTTTTGAGTTTCCTGAAATAGGTTCCCCCCAATTTTAGCTAAGCCTTCGGGGTTGGAAAAAGTAGCAGTCTGAATTTGACCCAGGTTGTCAATCAACCCGTTGGTGTATGTCCCGACAACCACCCCGGTCCGGTCGATGTAAAAACCGGCAAGCTCACCGGCCCCGTAACCATCCTGCTCACGGACAACCAGGTTGTTAGAACCAGATAACTGGCTGACATTATCAAAGTTCAGATCGATTACCAGGGGATCCACCCCGGCAGGCGAAAATTCCAGGGGTTCAATATTAGTTTCATCTTCATCCAGGGCTCCGGCTGTATCAAAGGCCAGGGTGCCGGTTTCACCGCCATCTATGGGAATAACTGTACCGTCTTCGCCAAAGACATTTACAGTGTAATCCCACTGGTTGACTCCGCTCTTGGTGAAATTATAATCAATCGTGTAGCGGTTACCCTGCGAATCGTAGGCATAGTATTCGTAGATATGGCCGGCGGGGTTCCAGGTGATCTCACCATCGAAATCTCCATCTCCAACAATACCGGTAATTCGTATTTCGGCATCCCCGGGATCTGTTTCGTTAATGGTTATAATGAAAGGATTGGCATCTGTCCCGAGACCGGTTACAGATGCTGATTCAATTCCTGCCAAAGTTTCGAGAGCATCAACGATATCTTCTGACGCAGCATCATGGTCTATATCAACTGCGGAAATAACTGCCCCGTTAAAATCAAGCTCAATATCAAACGTTCCATCACCAGGATTTCCCAGTGAAAAGCTGTAGGTAGGGTTCTGCCTTGAATCCAGGTTGCCGGCAAAGCGCATGTTTGTGGTTGCCCGGGCAATCATTTCATCCCCAAGGGGGATATTAATTGGATCCAACCCCTCTCCTCCCAGCACAAACAGACCGTTATCATTAACCAGGTTGCCGTTTGAATCAAGGCCGAATGAACCGGCCCTGGTATAATACTGGGCACCTGTTCCATCTCCGACAACAAAGTACCCCGCGCCTTCAATAGCCAGGTCGGTATCGCGGTCGGTCGTGGTAATAGCACCCTGGGAGTGGATATCGGTGATTGAGGAAATGCGCATGCCGAGGCCGATCTGGGAAG
>SLBE01000184.1 GCA_007126465.1 Syntrophomonadaceae bacterium
CGCTGCGCGCCCCCGACCCCCGGCCGTCCTCGTTCGGCTTCCACGAGGTCTTCCACTCGCTGGTGGTCGTCGGTGCGACGCTCCATACGATCGCGATCTGGCGGTACGCACTGCCCCTGGCTTGAACCGGATCCACGTCAGGCCACCCCAGCAGGCGGCTGCGGAACAGGTCGCAACCGCAGCTGTTGTCGTTCGGTCCAAGGACCTTGTGGTGGCAGGACACACCGGGGTCAACGCGGCGCATCGTGACCACGGTCCTTGCGAAGGACCGTCCTCCCCCCGCAGGGAGCGCCGCCGGAACTCGCCTCCGTTCCGCGGGGGTGGATGGCATGACGTGTCCGCTGATCGTCGAGCCTCGGATGGTCCGGCGCTGGACCTCGTGGAGGTCCTCCAGTTGCGGCGCACGGCCCGGATGGCGGGCCATGAGGCGAGGGACCCTGGGGTGCGGGTGTCGTTTCAGGCGACCTTGGAGGCAGAGGCAGACGACCTCCATCGGGCAACGCCGTGATCGAGTCTGACGGTTCGGGTAGGCCGCGCTCGCCGCAGCGGCCTCGTGGACGTCACCAGTAGAAGCGGCGTGGGCCCACGGTTCGTCCGAGCGCGCCGATCACGAGGAGGACGAGCCCAACGGCGATCAGGACCCAGCCGATCGTCGCCAGGATCCCCGTCTCCAGGAGGAAGATGTCGAGCAGCAGCAGGATCAGTCCGAGGATGAGCATGCCGGTTCCGTTTGCTGAGCGGACCCATCAAGTATCGCATAGGAACTCCACGGTCCGTAGGGGCGATCAGGCCGGCGTGAAGCGGGCGATGGCTGGGCTGTTGCGTGCCGCATCCCTCCCGCCAGCACCGGCGCAAGACTCCAGGGCTCCTGACATGGCGTGATCGTTCAGACCGCATCCATCCAGGGTCGGTGGGGTCGTCGATGGTGTCGACGAGGGTGAGGTCGGTGCTGGGGGAGAGGGTTTCGATGCCGGTGGACTGCTGGCAGGGGCCGGCTGGCGATCTTGCCGTACTCGTACTGGCAGCTACGACCACCGTCGATCGATGCGGGTCTCGCGACCAGGTGGACGACTCGCTCATCCTCGACCAGCACAGCTGGAGTGGCGTCGCCCTCGCTCGGCCCGTGGAGCCGTGCGGAGATATGCCTCGCGCCCCTGCACGATGATCACGACCTCGATGTCGGTGGTGCCCGCCTGTCAGCCCGGTCCGGGTCGTTCCTCGGGGTGGCTGTCCGCGACGATGGCACCACGTTGCCCCATCGGTCGATCTTCACCCACGGTCGTGTCGACGACCGTCTGGCGTTCGGACTCAGCGTTGAACTCGGCCCCGACCAAGATGGCGAAAGCCGTCAGATACAGCCACAGCATCAGGACGATCACGCCCGCTAGCGCGCCATAGGTCTCGGCGAAGTTCCCCGCCACCTGGACGTAGATCGAGAAGCCGACAGAAGCCAGCAGCCAGAGCCCGGTCGCGAGGATCGCACCGCCGGTCACCCATCGCAGCTGGGGTTCGTTGCGATCCGGCGCGTACCGATACACGAGTGCGATGACGATGATGGCCATCAGCGCCAGGAGCGGCCACTGCGCGATCCGCACCAACAGTTCGACGGTGGAGCCGAGCCCCAGCGCCCCGACCGCGACCGGCAGCACCGCGATCAAGCCCAGCGTCAGGAGGAGGAAGGCGACACCTCCCACGGTGAACGCGAGCGCCAGGCCCCGCTTCTGGACGAAGGACCGCTCGTCGACCTCGTTGTAGGCGACCGCACAGCCCTGCATGAGACCGACCATGCCTCCCGACGCGCTCACGAATGCGAGCAGGATCGAGAACACCAGGGTTCCGGACAGGGCGCCCGTGCTGGTGCCCGCCACCTGTGTGAGTTGGTCTTCGACGATGCCGGCCGCCTGGTCCGGCAGTTGCCCGACCAGTCCCGCGATCTGCTCCGTGATCGTCTCCGGATCGGCCAGGAGGCCCCAGAGACTCACGGCCGCGATCAGGGCGGGGAACAGCGCGAGGAGTGCCTTGAAGGCGACGCCGGCCGCCAGCAGGGAGACATGATCCTCCTTCAGTTCCGAGGCGACCCGCTGCAGCACCTCCTTCCAGCCCTGGGCCGGGATGTCGGTCGGGGTGGCGGCCGATCTCCCGACCTGCCCAGCCCCGTTGTTCGATGTCGCCTCCGTTGCCATCACGTCGCCTTCCGAGCCTCGTGTCGATCGTCGTCACCAGATCTCTGAAGTCATCACCCCCGCTCTGCGGATCGCTGCGGATCGGCGGTGGGACGCGTCGGCGGCGTGCGGCATCCACCGCGCGTGGGTACTTCTCCAGGTCGCCGGTCGCGTCCCGCGGCTGGTGTCACGGCGACACCGGGCGCGGTTGCCGTTGGGGACGTTGGTCATCATGGAACGGCCGGCTCCGGACCGCGTGGTGGTGGATCATCCGCTGGCAGGGTGATCTGCTGGGCGGAGCCGTCGTCGAGGAAGGTGCTGACCGTTCCTTGCCAGTATCGCTGACACACCGCTGACGTCCATGGGGTTGGATGTCCACACGGACTCGATCAGCGTCGGGCTGTTCGAGTGTCATCGGTCAGTGGGTTCGGCCGCGGCCTCCTGAGACCGGCCACCGGGAGGAGCACCGCACATCGCAGACGCACCTCGGCGGCGTGTTCGGGGGTCAGCTGGGCTCGGGCATCGGGGTGGCGAAGGCGTGGACGTCGCCGGGCTGGGCGTGCAGGTCCCACAGCCGGGCGGCGAGCACGTCGGGATCGGTGTCGGGGTCACC
>SLBE01000103.1 GCA_007126465.1 Syntrophomonadaceae bacterium
ACGACATCCACCACACCATCGATCCGGTCACCCGCATCGAGGGGCACGCGAAGATCACGCTGCGCCTCGACGACGCCGGCGAGGTCGCCGACGCGCGCTTCCACGTCACGGAGTTCCGTGGTTTCGAGGAGTTCTGCAAGGGACGGCCGCTCGCCGAGATGCCGGGGATCACGGCCCGCACCTGCGGTATCTGCCCGGTCAGTCACCTGCTGGCCGCCTCCAAGGCCGGGGATGCGATCCTCGGGGTCACCCCGCCGCCCGCGGCGCTGCGTCAGCGGCGGCTGCTCAACCTCGGGCAGATCCTCCAGTCCCACAGCTTGAGCTTCTTCCACCTCTCCGCCCCGGACCTGCTGCTGGGCATGGACCACGACCCGGCCACACGTAACGTCTTCGGGCTGATGCAGGCGGAACCGGAGATCGCCAAGCGCGGTATCCGGATGCGTCAGTTCGGCCAGGAGGTGATCCGTTCGGTCTCCGGCCGACGGGTCCACGGCCACCAGATCGTGCCCGGAGGGGTCACGGAGGCCTTCACCACCGAGCAGCGCGACGTGATCGCGGCCGACATCGACGAGATCCTCAGCGCCGCGGAGGCGACGCTGGAGCTGCTCGACTCCGTCTCGGGACGCTTCGACCGGGAGCTCGCCTCCTTCGGTGACTTCCCCTCGCTGTACCTCTCCCACGTCCAGCCCGACGGCACCTGGGAGCACGTCGACGGACGCCTCACGATGATCGACCACGACGGGTCGGTGGTGCTCAACCAGTTCGACCCGGCCGACTACCGCGAGCACCTGGGCGAGGCCGGCAAGTCCGACTCCTACCTCAAGTCGCCCTACTACCGCGCGCGGGTGGACGGTGACGACCCGCTTCCCGGCATGTACCGGGTGGGTCCGCTGGCCCGCATCAACATCGCCGAGCGGTTCGGCACCCCGATCGCCGACCAGGGCCTGGCCGACTTCCGCGAGCGGTACGGGCGGATCGCCTCCTCGGCGTTCCTCTACCACCACGCCCGGGTGCTCGAGGTCATCGCCTGCGCCGAGCGCATCGCCGCGCTGATGGACGATCCGGTCCTGCTGGACACGCGGGTGCGGGCCCAGGCCGGCATCAACGCCAACCGCGGCGTCGGGGCCTCCGAGGCCCCCCGCGGGTTGCTGATCCACGACTACGAGGTGGACGACGACGGGCTGATCACCGCCATGAACCTGATCATCGCGACGGGCCAGAACGACCTCGCGATGAACGCCACGATCCTGTCGATCGCCAAGGAGTTCGTGGACGGCCCGGAGCTCACCGATGGCATGCTGAACCGGATCGAGGCCGGGGTCCGTGCCTACGACCCCTGCCTGTCCTGCTCGACCCATGCGATCGGGCAGATGCCGATGAAGGTGCAGCTGCTCGCCCCCGACGGCGAGTTGCTGCAGGAGGTGCGTCGCGACTGACGGCGCCTGCGCCGAGCCGACCCCGGTGCTCGTCATCGGGGTCGGTTCGCTGCTGCGCACCGATGACGCGGTGGGCCGGGTCGTCGCCGACCGGCTGGAGGCGCTCCACCTCGATGACGTCGAGGTGGCGTCGGTCCACCAGCTGACCCCGGAGCTGGCCCCGAGCTTCGACCGTCGACGCCTGGTGGTGATCGTCGATGCCGCGGTGGACGCGTCGGAGCTCACCGTCAGCCCGATCGAGATCGATCGCTCGGGGGAGCTGATGACCCACCACCTCGGGCCGGCCGGGTTGCTGTCCTTCGCGGCCAAGCTCGGCTGGCGGCCGGAGCGCGCGGTGGCGGTCCGCATCCCCGTCCGCGACCTGGAGATCGGTACCGAGCTCTCCGGCGAGGGCGCGGCGCTGGTCGAGCAGGCACTGACCGAGGTGCGTGCCCTGCTCCACGCCTCGCGCTGAGGGCGCACCGGCCGCTGCCGGCGGGTGTGGCGGCGTGGGTAGGGGGTCGGGGATGGCCCGGCGCTAGCCTCTACCGCGGGAGCCTCGCACCACCTCGACGTCGTTCCGTGGAGAGCCACCATGCCCGAAGCCGTGATCGTCGCCGCTGCCCGGAGCCCGATCGGACGGGCCTTCAAGGGGAGCATGACCGAGCTGCGCCCCGACGACCTGACCGCCACCATCGTGGCGGCCGCGATGGCGCAGGTCCCGCAGCTCGACCCGGCGGACATCGATGACCTCATGCTCGGCTGCGGGCTCCCCGGGGGCGAGCAGGGCTTCAACCTGGCCCGGGTCGTGACCACGCTGCTCGGGTGGGAGGTACCCGGCACGACGATCACCCGCTACTGCTCCTCCAGCCTGCAGACCACCCGCATGGCGATGCACGCGATCAAGGCGGGGGAGGGGGACGTGTTCGTCTCCGCCGGCGTCGAGATGGTGTCCCGCTACGTCAAGGGCAACTCCGACAGCCTGCCCGACACCCAGAACCCCTATTTCGCCGAGGCGGTCGCACGGACCGAGTCACAGGCCCAGGAGGGCGCGGACAGCTGGGCGCCGAGCGAGATCCCCGACATCTACATCCCGATGGGACAGACCGCCGAGAACGTCGCGCTGCTCAAGGACGTGAGCCGCGAGGCGATGGACGACTTCGCCTACGCCTCCCAGACCCGCTACTCCGAGGCGGCTGAGGCGGGGTTCTGGGCCAGGGAGATCACCCCGATCACCCTGCCCGACGGGTCGGGCATGGACGCTGACGAGTCGCCGCGGCCCGCGAACCGGGACAGGATGGCCGAGCTGCAGCCGGTCTTCCGGCCCTACGGTCGCGTGACCGCGGGCAACGC
>SLBE01000039.1 GCA_007126465.1 Syntrophomonadaceae bacterium
GAAGATCATCGCGGGTCTCAACAACCTCAAGTACTCCGCGGCCCCTATCGAGGATCTCGATCGGGATCTGCGCCTTATCGGCGATCAGCAGCCCTTGCCTCCAGCCCGTCGGCCGTTGCCGTTCCACGAGGAGCTCCGACTCCAGGATGTGTACTTCCGGTACGAGACGGGCCATCGCGATGCCCTTTGTGGGATCAACCTGGTCGTGAAGCCCGGCGAGGTTCTGGGTATCTGCGGCCCGACCGGTGGCGGCAAGACGACGCTGGTCGACGTCATGACCGGGCTCCTCGTTCCCTCGTCGGGTCGCGTCACGGTCGACGGTCAAGACCTTCGCGACCACGCGAGGGAGTGGCAGCGCAACCTCGGGGTCGTGCCGCAGATGGTGTTCCTCACCGACGAGACCCTTCGCGAGAACATCGCGTTGGGCGTCCCTCCGAAGGACATTGACGAGGCGGCTGTCAAGGAAGCCGTTGAGCTCGCACAGCTGCGCACCTACGTCGACTCGTTGCCCGACGGGCTGGACACGATTGTGGGCGAGCGCGGAGTCCGGATCTCGGGCGGTCAACGCCAGCGCGTCGCGATCGCGCGAGCGCTGTACCGCCGACCTGAGGTGCTGGTCTTCGATGAGGGGACCTCGGCGCTGGACAACACGACCGAGCGGGAACTGATGTCGGCGTTGGCGAGGCTCCGCGGGAAGCACACGATCCTCCTGATCGCCCACCGGTTATCGACAGTGCAGGACGCGGACAAGATCGTGGTCATTGAGGACGGCCGGATCTCCGGTACCGGTACGTACGAGGAGCTGCTGGCCAGCAACGCCGCTTTCCGGCAGCTGGCCAGCAAGTGAATGAACCTGCTGCAGCTCGGGCTCTCACAGCACGCTCTCGAGTTCGGCGAAGCACAGCTCCCAGCTGGAGGTTCTATCGAGGTCGCCCCACCCGTCCGGTGCGTCGTCGCAGGGCCAGACGGTGAGTAGCGACTCACCACGCCGTAGCCTGCTCCTGCGCCGCCGAACGCCTTCTGCGACGTCGAGCACGACAGGGGCGCGGGCATCCCAGGCTGCGTGTGCCAGCAGGCGAGCGCGGTTGGCGGTATCCCCCCAGGCGGCGATCGGCAGCAGCATCGGCACCTTCCGGCTGAGGAGTACGCGGTACGCCAGGCCGTCGAAGCCGCGGGGGCCTGGTATCGCGATCGATCCGTACTCGTTGCCTGTCCGAGGATCGAGCCGCCATCGCAACGCGTCGGCCGTCCAGGCCGTGGTGATGCCGTCACCGCTCGGAGCCGGCTGGAAGGTGGCTAGGGCTTCCTCATCGACCAGTAGTTCACCGGCCGCGCGGCGGACAGGACTGAGGCGGTACTCGTGAGGGATGGGGTCGAGCCATGTCCACCCGAGCTTCAAGTAGCCCGTCCGTGAGAGCTGGTTGGGTGTCGAGTACAGGAAGGTCCAGTCTGGTTCGTCCTGCAGCTGGTCCATGAGCCGGCGGTTGAGTTGGCTGAAGACCCCCTTGCCCCTGGCGCGTGGGACGGTGGATGCCTCGACCGCGCGGTAGGCGAGAACCTCACCGCCGCACCTCCGGAACCTCCACGGTAGGAGGAGTCTGATGCCGACCATCCCCTCATCGTCGTAGGCGACGACCCCTCGGCTCGGCCCCCAAGGGCCCTCGCGGTGCTTCCAGTCGAACCACCCGGCCGGCCGAGGCGAACCGAAGGCCTCGTTGATGACCGTGAGTGCCTCATCCGCGTGACGCTCGTCGTACTCCTCGATGCGCAGGTCGCTCATGTCGGTAGCTCCCGAGGGTCGGTGACGGTGCCGCTGCCGCTCAGCAGATGGTTGCGCCTCCTGAGGAGGAACGGATGCGTACCGGCAACGATCGACCGGAACCTGCTCAGGGGCGCGCTCGCATCGACACGGAGCCGGGAGAGGCGCAGTGGATCGGACGATGCTCTTGCGAGGCGATGGTCGAAGCCCACGGCGGCGAGGTAGCCACGTCGCTGCAGCTCCTCCTCGGCGACGGCTGACCAGTTGCCGTTCGGGTAGGCGAACAGCGCCGCAGACGTCGCGTCGATGCCACGGAGCCACTCGTCAGCCCTGGCGATCTGCTCGACCTGCTCCGCAGGCGGGCAGCGGTCGAGCAGAGGATGATCCCAGGTGTGGTTCCCCAGTTGATGCCCGTCGGCCAGCCAGGTACGTGCCTGGTCGCTGGTCATCTGAGGCCGCTCGAGGGCTTGCCCGGTCCGTCGTTCGATCTCATCCTGCAGGTCTCTGACGATGCGGCGCCGTTCGGCATCGGGGACGAGCTTCAGCGCAGCTTCGGCCGGAGCAGCCGGGGAACCTGACATCCCCGGGACGGAGAAACCCAGAGCCTCAGCGTGCCGCACGCTCTCCCACCAGTAGGGTGTCGTGGTGTCGACCATCCCGGGACACACGAACAGCGTCGCTTGGATGCCGTGGTCACGCAGCAGCCGGGAAGCGCCGGTGACGACCTCTGGGTGCCCGTCATCGAAGGTGACCCAGGCGGCACGTGCCGGGAGCGACCGCTGGCCCCGTAGCGCAGAGGCGACCTGTTCGCCCGACACCGGCCGATAGCGACGGGCCAGATGATGGACGTGTTGCTTGAACGCCGGCAGATCCGAGATGCCGTGGTACGCGAGGATGCGGAGTCGACGGCTGGTCGCGGTCGCGGCGATCCACGAGACGGGCCGCGCACCTACGAGCGAGGTCGCCGTGATCCCCATCATGACCCCGATCTCGC
>SLBE01000241.1 GCA_007126465.1 Syntrophomonadaceae bacterium
ATCATCTGTTTCCAAATGTAACTCCTGACGAACCCGGGTAGGGCATAATAGATCTTCATCAGAATTCGGTTCTTACTGTCTCCTAAAACAAAGTTTTTTTCATTTTCTATAGCCTGCCTTCTTCCGGAACCAATCTCCTCAGCGATTTCACCGATACTTTTTCTATTTGTTTCACGGACCAGGTAAGGCAGGGGCACTTTTACACCATTTATTTCTCTTTCAATCATTACTGATATATCAACGTCCTCAAAAAGTATTACCTTCCTTTTCCCTTTTCGCAAACCATGAATCGGCTTGTATTCACTTACTGCCTGGCTTATACATTTAATTATCCAGGCATTAAATGAAATGTACTCTCCCTGTTCTTTCAAAAGGGCAATCTTATTCCTCGCCTCTGTCACATCAAGCTTAAGGACTACCCTGATATGATGCTTGGCAAAAGCTGCCGCCCCAATATCCATCGTAGCAAGCCTGCTCAGGGGGAATTCTTTAATCTTATACTTTTCTAATTTAGACATAGATCTCTCCACAAATCACTGATCTCTACAAAGACTTTCATGGATCCATATAATCAGTGTATCTTTTCTCGTTTTACTTGATAAATGGTATCAGAACTAACCGCTATAATTGTATCACAAAGCTTAAATATTGATATAATAAGCTTTACGGTTATTAAGTACCCATCCTAAACCTAACACTAAGGACCTATTATCAAGGCTTGATTAAATAAACACGGGAGTGAATGTGTGGTAATGAAAATTATAGTTGACGCCGATGCTTGCCCAAAAGATGTTTTAAAAACCTGCATGAACTTGGGCCGTCAATACAGTATCCAGGTTTGGACTGTAGCCAGTTTTAACCATAATATTGAGTCGAATCATCACGTTACTGTAGGCAGCGATGCCGAGGAAGCTGATCTTAAAATGATCAACCTGGCTGAAAAGAGAGATATTGCCGTAACCCAGGACTGGGGTCTGGCAGCCTTGCTTCTGGGCAAAAATGTTAGATCGCTGAACCCTTCAGGCAAAGAATACCGTCCAGAAACAATTGATTTTATGCTTGAAGAAAGGGAGGCTAAAGCGAAACACCGCCGCAGTGGTGGACGAACAAAAGGTCCGAAGAAACGCACTGAAAGTGATAACAAAAAGTTTTCGGAACAACTTGAGTTGATCATCCGGGAAGAACTATCCGATCCGCCTGAACCGGCCTGAATTCTCAGTCATAACCCGAGAGTATTTGACTAAACATTTCTTCTTTTTTTAAAAAGCATTTAAAAAGTAAGCCATAAAACTTATATCCTACTTCCTGCCGGTAATAATCCTGTATGCAGAAAACAAATTCAAATGTTCCCCGCCAGAAAATCTTTTCGCAGTGCAGGCTCAAACTTTTCTATGGCATAACGCAGCATGGTACGCGGCATTTGCTTGTACCTGGGAATTAGAAAGTTAAACTCTGCATTAAAGTTTCGGTTACCCACTTCCCGCAGCATCCAACCCACAGCCTTATGAATCAGATCATGCTCGTGAGCTATTAAGAGACCCGCCAGTTCAAATGTATGTGTATAGTCATCTTTTTTGATGAAATGATAAGTAGCGATTATTGCTATCCTCTGCTCCCAGAGGTTATTAGAAACTGCAAGTTCGTAAAGAAGGCTTTTATCCTTATCATACAGGTATGGACCCAGTATCTTATAAGCCGATGAATCAACAAGATCCCAGTTGTTCACAGCAGATAGGTTGGAAAGATAGAAATCAACCAGCTGTTTTTGCTCATGTCCGGTTTTAGCCCTTTCATATTTTAAAACAAGCATAAAAATTGCGGTAAGCCGGTGTTCGTGGCATTTGCTGTTGAAGAGCTCTTCAAGTTCATCCATCGTGATGATTTTAGAATATTTGCGGGACACTTTTCTCTGGCTCGGAACAGTTACACCCAGGAATAAATCTCCCTCACCATAGCCCCCGGGATGTGCCTGAAAAAACTTCGGCAGATGAGCAGCCTTTTCCGGATCGATATAGCTATGTAAATCTTTCTTTACTGCTTCAATGGTATCCATAGTTCAATCTCCTTCTTGAAATGATCCAGCCTTATAGTGAACAGGAGCAACCTCAGGCTTTCATCTTCTCCGTCGTAACGTTCTGCAATAGTCTGCGAAACTCCTTCTCTTATATTTTTTGACATTTGCATTTTATATGTCTACAATAGTGATAGAATATATATGGTTTCAAAGATTTATTAAACCAAAACCGGAGGCTTAATACCATGATAAATAAGGTGAAAAAAATAGTAAAAGGTGAAAATAAGGTTGACGGTGCCGGTGTCCATCTGATCAGGGTAATCGGCAAACCGGATGTTTATGATTTCGACCCATTTTTAATGCTTGATGCCTTTGACAGCGACAACCCCAACACATATATCAAAGGCTTCCCCTGGCACCCCCACCGGGGAATAGAAACTGTAACTTACCTGCTAAAAGGAGAGATTGATCACGGGGACAGCCTGGGCAATTCCGGAGTAATACGAGACGGGGAATGCCAGTGGATGACTGCCGGCAGCGGAATTATCCATCAGGAAATGCCCCAGCCTGCGCCACGACTGCTGGGAACACAACTGTGGGTTAATCTACCGGCCGGGGATAAAATGACTGTGCCTAAATACAGGGACTTCCAAAGCTCCGACATGCCTGTAGTAGAAAACGATGAAAACATGGTTAGAATTATAGCGGGAGAATTTAATGGA
>SLBE01000256.1 GCA_007126465.1 Syntrophomonadaceae bacterium
GGCCAGCGCAGCCTCCGCACCTTCGAGAGGTTCCACGAGGAGTTCGGTCAGGAGATCGATCTCCAACAGGTCGGCTACCTCTTCCTTCTCGATCGTTCCGAGCACGTCGAGGAGTTCGAGCGGAGTGTCGCTCTTCAGAACGACATGGGTGTCCCAAGTCGGATGATCGACGTCGCTGAGGCGCAGCGGCTCTCCCCACTGATCTCGACCGACGGTCTGCTTGCTGCTGCTTTCTGCCCCTCAGACGGGCACTGCACTCCCGAGTCCGTGGTCCTCGGCTACGCCTCGGCTGCGCGGCGCGCGGGGGCTCGACTGCTGCGCGGGACCACTGTTGAGGCCATCGAGGCTGATGGCCAGACGATCGCGGCGGTGCGAACGGACCGAGGCACCATCCGCACCGATACGGTCGTGTGTGCGGCCGGTCCTTGGTCCCAGGCGATCGGGGCGATGGTCGGAGTCGACCTTCCCGTCGTCCCGATGCGCCGTCAGATCCTCACGACCGAGCCACTCGAAGGCCTTGATCCTGAGACTCCGTTCTCCATCGACTTCGGGACAAGCTTCTACTTCCACTGTGAGGGTTCCGGCCTGTTGCTCGGCATGTCGGATCCCGACGAGTCTCCGGGCTTCAAACTTCAGCGCTCTGATGCCTGGCTTCCTCGCCTCGGAGAGGCCATCGAACGTCGCGCTCCGCGGATCAGCGAGGTCGGCATCGCTGGTGGCTGGGCCGGTCTCTACGAGATGACCCCGGATCACAACGCACTGATCGGCGAAGCCGAAGGCCTCAGCCGATTCCTCTACGCCACGGGCTTCTCGGGCCACGGCTTCCTCATGGGCCCAGCCGTTGGCGAGGTGATTCGTGATCTATATCGGGGTGGCACGCCTGTTGTGGACATCAGCGGACTCGATGTCAGCAGATTCGACGGAAGCGACACTCGTCCCGAGCTCAACATCGTCTGACGGCATGCCGTTCCTGGCGCGAATGGGGACCGGCGGACTCAGCTGGAGACGAAGAGTCCTTGGACGCGACGTCGTGGTGCACCCGCACTCGGCCGCGAGTTCGGCCGGCACCATGCCCCCGGCGATAGCTGGCCCCCGAGACTGCGCACTTCTCGGCGCCATGCCACCGTCATGGTCGCAATGATGATGGGGCTCAGACCGCAGACGGCCGCGGGCACGGACTGACCGCATGCCAACGGCCGTGCCAGAGGAATCAGCTACTTGACCATCAAGCGTCGACACACAACGTCCAGAGGCTTGACCCGATAGGCACATCTGCGAAGTAGTAGGGCGCAGATGCCGGACAAGCAGCTGGGGAGGTCACAACCCGCAGGATGCGCGCATCGTGCGACTCCGTGCAACTGACGACATCCCTGATTCGATCGTCATACGTGTAGCGTAGGCACATTCCCTCAAGGTCGCTCGCCCTCAAGGGTTCCTCCGCTCTCTCTGCCGGCAAAGCAGAAGCCGGCGGAGCCGTGGTCGTTGCGCCGGCACTAACCGGGGCCGTAGATGCAGACTGAGAGCCCATCGAATCCACGACTACCGACGTTGAGACGAGGAGCATCGCGATGGCAAATGCCACGAACCCCCCTCGCTGCCACAAGGGCGGGCCCTCGGGGAGCGGACTCGACAACGGGCTAACGATGTCCACATCAACTCGACGACGCGGCTGCTCGAGGGAGCGCAGTTTCGACCAGGCAGAGAAGTTCTCGAAGAGAGCGCCGAAGTTCGCGAAGAACGAGATCACACCCCACCAGCCGGTCACCAACGTCCGTGCGGTCATTGACCGGACGATTTCCAGACCGCACTGCCGGCAGAGCTCAGCGTTCAACTCACGGACCGACCTAGCCACAAGCATGCCGATGTGCTGCTCCACCGGCGCGTACACCGCCGGGTAGTGACCACACAGGTCGCACTCGCCTCTGCCGGGCGGCCGCGCCCGCCGTTGGACACCGTCGCGTGTCCGGCCGGCGTGTTCAGCAGCCAAGCTGTGGTCGTAGTGACGCCGACGCTCGGGATCGGACAGGACCGCGTATGCCTCGTTCACTACCGACATCATGCTAGCGGCGCTTCGTTGCAGGGCCTCCGGCGAACCCGCGTGGAGATCAGGGTGGTAGCGCTTCGCCAGCGACCTGTACGCCTCGCGCAGCTCCTCGCCTTCGACGCGACTCGACACCCCGAGCGTGTCGTAGTGCGTGCCCATAGCATCCCCCGGTGCAGCAAGCCGGATAACGGTGAGAGCATGGCTCGGGGACCTGTCCCTTAGCTTGGGACCCTTGCACCGTCCACGCGCCCTCCCTCAAGCCGTCGACGGATCACAGGTTGCGCTTGAGTCGCTGATGGAACTAGGCGCGATCTACACAGCACTCCGGGAAGCCTGACCGCGCGCGGGCGGTCCACACATCGGGGGCCCAGCTTGTCCTGGGATAGCTCAAACGAGCCGACGTGGGGCAAGCCTGGGTAGCGCTCCAGCAAGGTCGTTTACCCCGACGGGCTGGCGCTATCCGGGAGTGGCTGACCGCTAGCAATGGACACTTCCCGGGGGCCAGACGGAACTTGTCAAGCCAATGCGGGAAGTGAGCCTTGGAACGACGAAAGGACCCTCGGAGGTGAGCTATTGCAGCCGATGGCTGTGTGTGCCGAACACGAGGCGAAGCCGGACACTGTGCGAGCGAGGGCTACATCGGCCTCGAGCGCGTGGCCGAGAACCGCGATCATGCCGTCCTA
>SLBE01000089.1 GCA_007126465.1 Syntrophomonadaceae bacterium
GTATTTTTATCCAGCAGGAAAATGTGGAAGTAATCGTAGTTGACGGGGCCAGTGAAGACAATACGGTAAAGGTTGCCAAAAACTACACAGATAAAGTAATTGTTATGGATAAAGCTGATTTGCCTGTCCAGCTAAATACAGGTGCGGCCCGGGCAAGCGGTGAGTTCCTTATGTTTCTGCATGCAGATTGCCGTCTTACTCCGGGCTGCCTGAAACGAATTGAATTAATTCCTTCCCGGATTGCAGGCGGTGCATTTACCATGCAGCTTGATGGAACAAGGATTCATTACCGGCTTTTGAGCATGGGCGGCAACCTCTACTGCCGCCTTACCGGCACCTATTTTGGGGATCGTGGCATTTTTGTTCGTGCAGATGTTTTTCGCGAGCTGGGAGGCTTTGTTTCAATGCCCATCATGGCTGATGTTGAGTTCAGCCGCCGTTTGAAAAGATCTGGCAAATGTGTGCTGCTTAAGGGTCCGGTAATCAGCAGCAGCCGCAAGTTTGACCGGGAGGGCCCTGTGCGAAACCTGTACCTGATATTTTATGCCCTGCTTGCTTACAGGTTTGGGTATGATCCCGGAAAAATTAAAGAAAAATATTATCACAGGTAAACGAAAAGAAAGGGTGATTATTGTGACAGATGAAATTCTCAACGATAAGCAAGAGGAGTTATGCCGGACCAGCAGGTGGGACTTTTCTGATTTTACCAACCGCAATACAACTTTTATGACCTGGAATCTGCTGCACCTGGCAAGGATGCTTAAAGACACGGGCGGTATACCGGCACACGGTAACCAGCGCACAAAATGGGCGGCCGGCTGTCGATTTGATCATCCGAACCCGGAATACCGTTAGAAAGACATGGCCCGGAACTACCACGATGATAACCTTTTAGCTGTCAATAGTCGCAAATAGAGTGTTGAGTGATTCAGCCAGGGTTGGATGGGCAAAAGGCTCCTCACGAATAGCTGTGTAGGGATATTGGGCGCGCATGGCCACTTGAAGTATGGCCATTATTTCGCCGCCTTCAATGCCAAAAATTGCAGCGCCAAGTACTTGATCAGTTTCGGCATCGATGACGGCTTTCATTAAACCACTAGTTTCATCGGTTTCAATGGCCCGTGCCACCCAATTCATCGGTATCTTAGCTACCTTTATGTTGTACCCAAGTGACCTTGCTTCCCGTTCGGTTAAACCAACCCGGCCAAGCTGGGGGTCGGTAAAAACTACGTAAGGAACTAACCTGCCGGTGATGCTTGCATCACCTTTCTCCAGTAAATTTTTATTCAGGACCCGGTAATCATCATAAGAAATATGGGTAAATGCGGGCCCGCCTTTTACGTCGCCAATTGCGTAAATGCCATCAGCCGCTGTTTCCAGGCGGCCATCTACAGTAATAAAGCCCTTTTCATCAGTATTAAGGCCTGTAGCTTCGAGGTTTAGCCCTTTCGTATTTGGGTGGCGCCCGGTTGCTATAAGCAGGTGGCTGCCAGTTAAAGTTTTTTCCTGATTATCCTGTTTAACAGTTAGTTGAAGCCCAGCCTTTGGATCAGGTGAAACATTAATCGGCGAGGTGTTTAAGAGTATTGTTAAACCCTCATTTTTTAATACTTTTGCCATTTCCGAGGCCACATCTTCATCTTCCTTAGACAATAGCTGTTGACCACGCTGTATAATCGTAACTTTACTGCCGAAGCGGTGAAACATTTGTCCGAACTCCAGTCCAACATAACCGCCGCCTATGACAATCAAATGTTCCGGAAGTTGATCTATTTCCATGATCGAGGTTGAATCAAGGGTTGGAACTTGATCAAGGCCTGCTATTGAAGGTATTGCAGGGCTTGTACCGGTGTTGATAATGATCTTATCTGCCTGCAGGTGTTCTTTGTTTCCGCTGGCAGTGCTGACTTCAAGAGTTTTTTCATCTACAAAGCGACCAAAACCTTCATAAAGAGTTAGCCCTTCAGTGGAAAGCAACTTTTGTTTGCTTCCATTTCGAAAGCTTTCCACAATATCCTGCTTGCGTTTTAACACGGCTTTTAAGTTAACGGAGTCCAGGGTTGTATTGATCCCGTAATCTTCGGACCGGTTAACGAGGTGGGCGATCCTGGCTGAAGCAATCATTGTTTTAGTAGGGGTGCAGCCAAAGTTAATGCAGGAACCACCTATATATTGATGTTCAATCAAAGCAACTTTCCAACCGGCCGTGGCAAGAGATTTCGCCAGTGGTGTCCCTCCCTGGCCGGAACCAATAACAATAGCATCGTAACTTTTCGTCTTCATAGTTTGGCAACCTCCATTTAGAAGTAAGCATATTGCCATAATAGCATATTTGTCAGGTAAAGTGCAAATAAAGTGACTTGTCAGACATATAGCATTAAAGTGGTTTGCCCGGATGGTTGAAAATGAATAGCTTTCATTGTATAATATCCACGCAAGAGAATCAATCTAAGTTTGCGTGGAGAGATGGCTGAGTTGGTCGAAGGCGCTCGCCTGGAAAGCGAGTAGATGGGGCAAAACCCTGTCTCGAGGGTTCGAATCCCTCTCTCTCCGCCATTTTTTTGATTTGGCCGTGCTAGACGGGGAGGTAGCGGTGCTCTGTACCCGCAATCCGCTATAGCGGGGTTTAATTCCTGCCCCCGGCCGCGCACTTTTGGGGCCAGCGCCAGGTAAGTGGTGTTGAAGGCCCGGTCCCGTGCGGCGCAAGCTCATGAATCCCGTCA
>SLBE01000022.1 GCA_007126465.1 Syntrophomonadaceae bacterium
AGTGCTCCCCTAAGCATGCGGAACTCGGAGGCACGAAGGACCGGATCGCCGTCCAGTGCACTGAGCAGCACGGCGCCGAGAAACTCAGCGGTAGCCTCCCAGAAGCGAAGCAAGTGGCTCTGGGCCCGGATGGGGTTGTCCTTTTCGGTCTCGTACACCCACAGTGCCCCCGCAAGCGGATAGGGAAGTCGTCTAGCCCAATCCGCCAAGCCCTCCTTTTCGTATGGCATTTCCACCCGCCGCCGCAGGGTGTCGAAATTGTGACTCCCCGGGTCTTGCCAAAGCGTCCTCGCCGCAGATGCAACTGTGCGTTCGGCGGCAGCAATCGTTCTTGTCGTATCGACAAGCTCTCGTTGAATTCTTGGAGGGGGGACGGGGAGCAGAACCTCGTCCAAGTAGGTGGCCACGGCGGCGCTGGAGAGGCTCCTCGGCGAGTTCACTCGGGAGCCAGTGCCGCTCTTGGCTAACGACATGCGGCGGACGAGTCGCCCCGCTGGCGAGTTCAGCCAAGCGACAACGAATTCGGAATCCAAGCCAGCGTCGGCGGCTAGCCCGACGATGAAGCAACGGCTGTCAGGAACCGCCTCTACAGAGTCGATCACGACCGCGTCGAGATGGGCTTCGACTGGAAGCGCTACGTATCGACTGCCAAGTGGCAGTGCAGCAAGCACCTGGTCTCGGTCTGCCGCCTTGACTGACAGAACATAAGCGAATAGTGAACTCGCATTTAGCAGGCGTGAGACAGGCCAGTCTAGTCGTCTAAGCTCGAAGGAGACCTCACGATCCAAAGGATCCGGAAACACAGTTGACAAATCTAACCGCACCAACGGCTGTTTGTCGAGTACCGAAACTTCTGGCAAACGTTCCTTGGCGTAGCGGTCCTCGCACCATTCATCCAAGGCGTGATTCCGCGGCAACAAGGCGCGAGTAACTGCTTGCTTCTTCTCTCGGCGCACGCTCACAGCGGCGTGTCGAACCTCTACCGTGTCAAACCTGAAGTGCTCGAGAGTCACAGGCCGCGCAACCGCGGTGGGCTTGAGTCGGGCTATCGATCGTTGCAGTTCAGCCAAGCCCTCCTCCGACAGTCGCCGGTTCTCCGGGCGCGACTTGGGGGCATCTACATAGGAACCACGCAGGTCAACGGCTTGAATCCTTCCTTCCCACGCCGGCGGCTTGGCGTTGTTGAGCACCAACGCGTAGAGACGAATACTCGTGACCGCGCTTAAACCTTCGGGCAGAGCTATAAGCGCCTCGACCAGATCGTTCTCAAGCAGCCAGTTCCTGATGTGTGATCCGGCCGGTGAGAGAAGGGCACTGGGTGCGCACAGCATGACCGCTCGACCACCGCCTCGGGCCGAAGGCCGAAGCTTGGACGCAATGATCTGTGCGAACAGCAGAGATGAATCGCTGCGCTGCGGAAGCCCACCGGGATAGCGGGGGTCACCACGGAGCGCCTCACCATGCGGCCACGACATCCCATATGGCGGATCAGCCACAATAATGTCGAACGCCTCGCCTGGGAACCCGTCCCGTGCCAACGAATCCTCAACGACGAACCTGGCCTCAACGCCGGCCAAGAAGGCATTCGCAATGGCAAAGGAGGCCGTACTTGGACTGACTTCTTGTCCCGCGATCCTCACGTGGTCGTTCCCCGCCCTCGAAGCAACGTCTAGCAAAAGGTTGCCCGTGCCTGCAGCGGGGTCATAAACGGAAAGCGGCTCGTGGGTCGATTCCGGTAGACGCGTGGCAACGACAGTGGAGATGACCTCGGTCAGTGCCGCCGAGCTGAGGTGCTCGCGGGCACGGGACACGTCCGTGGCAGCGAAGGTCCGTGCGAGTGTTGGTAGGTAAGCCACCACTTCATCGTCGCTCGCGTTCGCCAGCCATGTCGCTTCCTGAGCCAGCAAGTCGGTCATGGTAGGCGGCAACCTGACCGGCTCAAGGGGCAGAACAGGGGCGCTGTGGCCTCGTACTGACGCTACGACTTCAACAGCGTTGGACGCCAGAGCGAGTAGTGGGTCGATGGTCGGGGGCATCGAGCCCAACGAGTCTGCAAGACGCCGTGCATGCTCGTCCATAACTCCTGCCTCGGCTGCTAGTGCTGGCTTCGACGTTGGACACGACGACTACGAAGCATCGCATGTCGACGCCGGTTGTGCCTTACCAACCGGTAGGGAGCTGCCGACAGGGCAGGGCATTGATGTCACGCGAGCAGGGTGGATGGGTACATCCGTAGCAGCAGTCGTAATGCGGCGCAGGGCAGCAGGCGCCTATTCTGTGAGCATCTTGCCTCTGCGTTAGCTCGAACTGGACACGTGGATAGCCAAGTGAGGGTTCCGTCACCGCGATGCGGCCCTTCGCGGTCGGTCCCGTAGCTGGCCAACGCTCGCTGCCGTGGGCTCGTGGGAGTCCGATCGGTACCCCAACACTCGTCCCCGAACGCGGAGTCGTTGCACCTCGTGCCCAAGTCCAAGCCGATTCCTTGCACCTGGCCTCCGAGAAGTGCGCAATCCCGGCGGTCAGCCGCGGAGGCCAGCGACACTGGCTGCGAGATATCCACAGGCTGCTTGCGATTCAGAAACCGGAAAGCGGGGAGACTGACCAAACTGGGCCTCCTTCCGGACGAGCGGCACATCCATGGCGGGCTCCACGTTCAAGGTCTGCGCGACCTGCACTGCGAGGACGCGTTGGCGG
>SLBE01000157.1 GCA_007126465.1 Syntrophomonadaceae bacterium
ACCCAAAACAAAACATTATCACTAAACTTTTTTTCACTTTCTTTCCACCATTCGACCAAGTTGTCCGGCTTTTCATAAGTCCACATCTTCTGCAATCACCTGTCCCTTTGTTTTTTTAAAAGCTGCTTAATGCCAGATTATTATAATAACCAAAACCCGACGAATAAAACTTCTTCAGCTAATTTTAAATAGTTCTCCATATCTGTCAACAATCCTGCAAGATTGCATATTATCATTATTCTGACAAATACTTTCCCGTTGACTTTAGGGTTCTCCAATACCTATAATTAATGTAATGCATCCTGAAGCGAGCACAGTTTTTCTCTGCAAGCAGCAGTAATAGAATGCAGCATTAGTTTCAAATAATTCATCTAAAAGTAGGTGTCAACTTGGAAAAAAAACAGATAGAAACCAGGAAAGCTATCGGGCAGTTAATCTGCCATGATATTACGAAAATTGAAAAAGGTGTTTTTAAGGGAGCTATCTTCAAAAGAGGGCACCGCATCAGGGAAGAAGATATAGATACCCTTCTTGACCTTGGCAAAAACCATATTTTCACCCTGGAGCTTGAAGAAGATGAACTGCATGAAGATGAAGCCGGATTGCGACTAGCTGAAGCATTAGCAGGACCGGGACTTATTGTGGGCAACCCTTCCGAGGGACGCCTTGATCTGACTGCCGAATATAACGGTCTTTTAAAGGTGGACAGTACACGTCTCTTAAGGATTAACAGCATTCCAAACGTCGTGGCTGCAACCCTTCATAACAATACACCACTTGAAAAAGGCGAAAAAGTTGCCGGGGCAAAAGTTATACCCCTGGCCGTTAAAGAAGAAACCGTTGCCGCTGTAGAAGAAATCTGCGCTGAAAAGCCGCCTCTCATGGAAGTTAAACCCTACCAGGCCTTTAGAATTAGCGGAATTATCACCGGTAGGGAAGTTTTTGAAGGGCGCATAAAAGACGGTTTCGCCCCGGTTTTGGCTCAAAAAGCCGCCCGTTTCGGCCAGGCTGAGCCGGAAATCTACTACTGCCCTGACGATATCAATCAGATAATGAACCTCATACATGGCCAGGTACAGGCAGGAAGCAATATGATCATTGTTACAGGGGGTATGTCAGTTGATCCTGACGACGTAACTCCCACCGCTATAAATAGAACAGGCGCAGAAATAGTAAAGTACGGGGCACCCGCCCTTCCAGGAGCGATGTTTATGCTTGCCTACCTGGGGCAGGTTCCGGTAATCGGCTTGCCGGCATGCGCGATGTACTTTGAAAATACCATCCTTGATATCCTGCTGCCCCGCATGCTGGCCGGTGAAACAATAACGGCTGAAGATATTGCTGCCCTCGGGCACGGAGGCTTGTGCCAGCGCTGTGAAACCTGCACTTTTCCGAAGTGTTCATTCGGTAAAGGAAGCAGCATGAACTGTTCTTAAGGGGAACGTCTAAAACACCTCGAAAGCACCGCCGATGACTGTAGCAAACTATAAACATGTTTTGCAGTTACAATAAATTGTTATATCAACCAAGAAAATCTAGCAAGGTTACCTCGGGCGGGCCGGTTACTGCATCCTGTATCGCTTCCCTGAATTCAAGATAATGCGGCAGCTTACGGTGTTCATCAAGAGCCTCAGCGCTAGTATATTTTTCAAGTATATACAGTTCCGAAGGTTTATCCTGCGCGATAAAAGGATCATAGAGCAGGCACTCCTTTTCCTTTTTTCTAACATTCTCCGCCATTTTAACTGCTGCCTCTTTAACTTTTTCCTCCATGCCGGGTTTTATTCTAAGAACTGCTACCAGACCGATCATTTTAAAATACCTCCCCCATTTATTATTTAAGTACCCATAATATGATATCCGCAATCCACGTAGTGTATAGTACCCGTTACTGCACTCGACATATCAGCAGCAAGATAAAGCGCTGTTTCCGCAACATCCTCTGCCGTTGCCAGGCGGCGCAGCGGAGTTTTTTCCTCTATTCCATCCAGCAAACGGTTGAAATTTTTAACTCCCTTGGCTGAAAGGGTTTTGATTGGTCCCGCTGAGATTGCATTGACCCTGATTCCATAAGGGCCCAGATCCGCTGCCAGGTAACGGACGCTTGCTTCCAGGGAGGCTTTGGCCACTCCCATTACATTATAATTTGGCACAACTCTTTGCGAGCCCTGAAAGGTCAGGGTAATTATGCTGCCGCCTTCATCCATTACCGGGTAAAGGCGCTGGGTTACAGCAACCAGTGAGTAAGCGCTGACATTGTGAGCCAGTAAAAAACCATCACGGCTCGTATCGGCAAAAAGCCCATCCAGCTCTTCCTTTTTAGCATAGGCTATACTATGGACCACACCATGTACCCGACCGCACCTGCTTTTAAGTTCTGCTGCCAGGTTGTCCAGTTCAGCATCTTCAGATACATCGCAAGGCAGCAACAGCGAGCCCGGCATATCTTCCCCTACCAGTTTTTCCACTTTATCCTTAAACCGACCATTCTGATAAGTAAAGATCAGCTCGGCTCCCGCACCATGAAAAGCCCTGGCTATAGCCCAGGCAATACTGCGCTTGTTTGCTACACCCATGACAACAATTTTTTTACCACTAAGCATACTACTCTCCATTTCAGCAAATTCACCTCTCTAAAATATCTGCATTTATAAGTGCTGTTTCATATTATAGTTATATA
>SLBE01000211.1 GCA_007126465.1 Syntrophomonadaceae bacterium
AATGGTGCATTTTCAGTGTTTAAATTGTAGTTTATGCCTAGTTTTTCCACAGTCAACCCGTCAATATCGCTGAGCAATGCTTCTGTATTGGCGGAAAGGTACTCTATAACACCTTCATCCAATGCTTCTCTGGCACTCAGGGTTAAATTTTCTGTTACAAACTTTTCAGCGATATCTTCAGGCCTACCCTTTTCCCGTGCCACGCTGCGCATATGAGATGCATAAAATGTAATAGTTTTTTCATCCGCTTCAGATGAACCCTCAGGAGAAATAGCGACAGGCATGGCAGCTCCAACTGTTGTTCCGGGAGCCATGGCGGCTATATCAGAAGCAATAATAATAAATGCTCCTGCTGAACCGGCAATTGCTCCTGATGGAGCGACCAGAACTGCAACCGGTATAGGGGCATTTAAGAATAGCTCATTTATTTCCATGGTAGCGTCAACGAGACCACCAGGCGTATTCATGACGAGCAAGAACAGCTGGGCATCAGAGTCAAGAGCTGACTGAACCTGGCGCTCTAAAAAAGTTTTCTGCCCGGCAGTAATAGCTCCATCCAGTTCAACAAAATGAACTGGTCTCTGCTCTTCTTCTGCACTGACAGGACCTGCCAGGGAAAGAGCGATCACTAAGACTACCATTATTGCTGTTATATATTTTAAGTTAAAATATTTTTTCATGGTTATCTCTTTTCCTTTGCTTAAATTTAAGTACACCTTCTATATACTAATTATATAATATTTCCTGTCATAGTTAAAGAGCATTGACCAAAAAGGAGTAATTGTTTATAATATGACCAACTTAGTTATATATTAATGGGGGAACCTGATGATTACAAAAAAAGCTGAATATGCTATTATTATATTAACCGAACTGGCTTCGCATCCACAAGGAACAGTTATAACCAGCAAAAGAATTGCTGAAAAACGTGCTATTCCTGCTAATCTTGTTGTACAGCTGCTTGCTGTCACCCGGACGGCCGGTTGGACTGTTGGTGCCAGGGGACCGACCGGAGGTATCAAGCTAACCGTTGATCCAGCTGAAATTAATATGCGCCAGGTGATTGAAGCGGTTGACGGGCCGATTGGTATTACCCGCTGTCTCTTCAGCGATAAGCCATGCCATGATAAAACACACTGTTCCCTGCGCGGGGTATGGTCTGAAGCTCAGGATAAAATGCTCTCAGTGCTTGAAAATGTCTCGATTAAAGATCTGACAGATGCTGCCCAAAACGATTGTTAAGAAAACGCTGCCAAAAGTACTTAATTTATAAATACTCGCAGCGTTAATAATGTTATGCTCACTTCAGCCGTGCTTATTTTATGCTTCCGTCAACCCCGACAATAATTTCCTCGAGAGGTGTGTTTGCACCGGATTCCTGCAGTGCTGATTTAACCAACCTAGATAGGCCAAAACAGCAGCCTACTTCCATGTGCGCCAAAGTAATACTCTTCAAGTCATTTTGCTTGAAAATTTCCACTAACTTTTTATGGTAAGCATCTACATCATCAAGTTTTGGGCAGCCAATCAGCAAAGAACGTTCTGCCAGAAAAGTCCGGTGAAAATCAGCATATGCAAAAGGTACGCAGTCAGCAGCAATCAACAGGTCTGCATTTTTAAGGAACCGGGCCTGGGGATTAACTAAATGTAACTGAACAGGCCAATGAGACAGCTCTGCTTCGGGTGTATTTGTATCTACTGCTGCATTTCCTGTTGCATGCTGGTTGTGAGCCTTTTCCTGCACCTGTAATGTTCTTTCCAGGCTTCCACCACAGCAGGAGACCAGGTTTTCTGCAGGTAATTCTCCTTCAGCTGTATTTTCACTGTGCTGAAGTTTTTCCAGACGCTCTTCAACTGCCTTTTCATCAAAAGGTTCAGCTTCTCTTTCAATTAATTCGATTGCATCCTGAGGACACTCACCTAAACAATTACCGAGACCGTCGCAATAGATGTCCTTGACCAAACGTGCTTTGCCATCTACTATTTGCAGGGCCCCTTCTTCGCAGGAGGGAATGCACAATCCGCAGCCATCACACTTATCTTCGTCAATTTTTATTATCTTGCGTACAACTTTATTCACTTTAATTAACCTCCATTCGCAAATTATCTTATAATAATCGCAATTTTATTGATCAGGAATTGCTGTTACAGCTGAAGACAGCTTTTCTACCAGCTTCAGGACTGATTGGTTAATATATTCTTCATCTTGCTTTTGATCACTATGATTATCGAGCGCTTTAATAATAGATTTGATTTCTTTGACTGCCTTCTGCGGCAGGGTATGTTCTTCATTAATACTATCGATGAAATCAAAGCCGGAATCAATAAGGTTTTCTTTTCTTAAAAAGACTGTAATAATTGAAGCTATAACCGGCAGCATATCAATTCCTTCTTTTTCACACTCTTCTTCGGCCTGCTTGATTAACTTTTTCAGTTGTTCTTTTTTTTCTGGAAGATTAACTGCCTGTTTTTCAGCTTCATCTTCAAGTATTGCCCTGATTGATTTAGATTTCATGCCCCTGGCACCCGGCCCGAGGCACTGTTCCGCGTAAGCACAGTATTCAGCACAGCCCATGTCGAAACGTGGATTGGCCATCCTGTTTTTGCAGTTTGGACAGCGCAACCTGATATCTGTTTTAAAGAACTCTACCGGTTCGC
>SLBE01000176.1 GCA_007126465.1 Syntrophomonadaceae bacterium
CCTGGATAAAAACTGCAAGGCAGTTATCGCCACTACCCTCTTTTCAAAAGGCAAGCCGATCAACCCCCACGAGGCAAGATTAATGCGCAAAAATTACTTGAATAGCTATTCAAAAAAAGCATAGCCTACTCGGCCTTGTTTTAGGTCTAACTATCATCACATATAACATCTTCGCCATCGCTCTCACGGCGGCTATCCCTTTTCGCTTCTTCCTGACGTTCTTCCTCGGCGCTTTTTCTGCCACCAATCCAGCGGTCCATAACCATACAGGCAGTCAGGTCGCCGGTCACATTAACAGCTGTTCGACTCATATCTAGAATCCGGTCAACCCCAATAATCAAAGCTACTCCTGAAGCAGGTATCCCCACACTGTTCAAAACCATGGCCAGGATAACAATACCCACACCGGGAGTCGCCGGCGATCCAATTGATGCCCCCACAGTGGTCACCAAAATGAGCAACAAAGCAGGCAGACCAAGTTCAATATTATAAACCTGGGCTAAAAATACAGTAGCTGCCGCCTGGTAAAGAGCTGTACCGTCCATATTGATACTGGCTCCGAGCGGGATCAAAAACTGAGAAATCGAAGGGCGAACCCCAAGCTTATCCTCTGCAGTCTGCATCGATAAAGGCATAACCGCAGCCGAACTGGAGGTGGAAAAAGCCAGCAGCTGAACTTCGCGTACCGCTGATAAAAAACGCCATGGACTATGACGCGCTACAAGGGTTACTAGCAGCAGGTAAACTACAATCATCAGGATTAAGCCCAGCAGCACTGTTCCAACGTAAACACCCATACCCATTAGGGCATCAAGCCCTACTTTTATTGTTATCTGAGCCAGTAAACCAAATACCGCAAGCGGAGCTAAAAGCATAGCCCAGCGAACCACTGTCATACATACTTCCTGCAGTGAACCCATTAAGCTTAAAATGGGCTGTGCCTGTTTGGGGGGCATGGCCACAAGCGCTAAACCGATAATTATTGCAAAAAGAACTACTTGCAGCATTTCCCTTTCAACCATTGCCCCGAGCGGATTTTCCGGAACCAGGCTCACCACTATTTCGGGCAGGGTTCCCATTTCCGGGCTGTCGGGTGCATCACCATTTTCAGTAACCAGATCAGCAGGATCAACAGTTATTTCAGCATAATCAGCATCAATGTAATGGCCGGGGCCGATAATTGTGCTGACTCCGAGACCGATAGTAATTGCGATAGAAGTTGTCAGCAGAAAATATATAACCAGCCTCAAGCCTACTTTTTTTAGTTGATCAAGGTCATCACTGGAAGCAAGTCCGCGTATCACTGAAGCAAAGATCAGCGGCACTACAATCATCTGGATCAAACCAAGGAACAGATTTCCGGGTACGGCCAACCAGCTGCCAACCATCTCAGCAGTAGCCTGTTCAAGCAATCCTGTTTGAGGTGAGAGCAGCACTCCGGTAGCTAGCCCCAGTGCCATTGCGATCAAAATCTTAAGCCACAGGCGTCCTTTGATCAGCACTTGCAAATGCCTGACAAGTCCGGTTAAAGGTTTGGGGTGAATCAATTCCAGGTATTGTTTCAAAACTAATCCTTCCCCCTTTTAGATAATCTCAACATGTTATTCGAAAACAACGATCTATTTTCACAAAAGTCTCCTTGGCATCCATTCCGGTGTTAGTGCCGGTATGGATTTGCTCCTAACCTTTGTTGCTGATATATTGAATAGCAAAATTTTAAATCAGCTAAGCATAGAAATAGAGTTTGATTGGCCGATTTTTGGCTGGCCAGCTTGATATATAAACCGCTATTCTTCTCCAATATCTTCGTGCCATACCTCAGGGTTGGCAGATATATAATTCTCCATAAGCGTTATGCAGGTTTCATCTTGCAAGACTTTAACTTCAACTCCCCTGGATCGCAGAAGATCCTCCTCACCCATGTATGTTTTATTTTCTCCAATTACCACACGTGGAATGCCGTAAAGTAATATTGCGCCGGTACACATCGGGCAGGGGGAAAGGGTTGTATATAACTCGCACTCTTTATAAACTGCAGCAGAAAGGCGTCCCGCATTTTCTAACGCATCGGTTTCTCCGTGCAGAATTGCACTGTTATTCTGGATCCGCCTGTTATACCCGCGTCCAATAACCCTGCCTTTGTGAACCAACACTGCGCCGATCGGTATACCACCTTCATTTAATCCCTTTTGCGCTTCATTAATAGCAGCCTGCATATACTTATTCATAATTCACCTGTTCTTTTCCAGTATTAAAAACCGTTCTTAATATATTTTCGATGTGCTCATGGTAATCCCTTTTACTAATAGAACAGGGCGAATAAATAACTATCTCAGTAAAGCGCCGTCCAAATATTTAAAGTCTAATAATTATATACTGACGATTAATATCTTTGAGTATGGTGTGATAGATGTAATTCTCGCTTTTTCTTTTATGTAAACTATTCATCTAAAATCACCTGCGGTGGTATCCATTGTGATATGATAAAAACATCGATAGCTTTATTATGGGGCAAATGCAAAATGGACTATAGCAGCTGGTATGCACAACTTAAAAAACCTTCCTGGGCACCACCTGCCTGGTTATTCGGCCCGGTATGGTCAATACTTTATATTATTATTTTTATTTCTTTTGGCTTTATCTTTTATTAC